>DATMEE010000295.1:0-3746 GCA_035557035.1 Phycisphaerae bacterium | reverse complement strand
CTTCCGTCAACACTTTCACGCCCAGCGACTTCGCCTTGTCCAGTTTGCTTCCCGCGCTCTCGCCAGCGACAAGTAAGTCTGTTTTCGCGCTGACGCTGCCGGTCGCCTTTCCTCCCAGCTCCTTGATCAGCGTCTCGATGCCCTTGCGGTCGAAGTGCCGAAGCGTGCCGGTGACGACGACGGTCTTTCCCGCCAGGGGCGACTTCGCGGCAACAGCCCGGCGCTTCTGCACCATGTTCACGCCGGCCGCTCGCAGGTTTTGCCACGCCGCGCGGCCGGCCTCGCTGTTGAAAAATGTGTGGATGGACTTGGCCATTTCCGGGCCGACGCCATCGACTTCCTGCAATTCATCCATGGTGGCTTCCGCGATCTTTTCCATGTCGCCGAAGTGGTCGGCGAGCAATTCGGCCGAGGTCTCGCCGACGTGGCGGACGTTCATCGCGGCGAGCACGCGGGCGAGCGGGCGGGCTTTGCTTTTCTCGATGCCCTCGAGGAGTTTTTCGACGCGCTTTTCGCCGAGCTTCACGGTGCCGGTTTTCGTGCCGTCGTCGGTTTTTCGCTGCTGCTCGAAGGAAAGCTCGATCAATTCATCGCGGCGCGCCGGCAGCGCGTAAATGTCGGCAAAGGAATGGACCCAGCCCAGATCGACCAGCTTCTCCACGAGCGCCTCGCCGAGGGATTCGATGTCCATCTGATCGCGGGCGGCGAAGTATTTCAGCCGCTCCTTGATCTGGGCGTCGCAGGCCGGGTTGATGCAGCGGACATAGACGCCGCCCTCGTCGCGGGTCACGTCTCCGCCGCAAACAGGGCAGGACTTCGGCGGCAGGATTTCCTTCGCGCCGCGGGGGCGCTTCTCGATGATCACGCGGACGACCTGCGGAATGATCTCGCCGGCCTTTTCGACGATGACAGTGTCGCCGATGCGCACGTCGAGCCGGGCGACCTGGTCGAAGTTGTGCAGTGTCGCGTGCTTGACAATCGTGCCCGAGAGCTGCACCGGCTCGAGGTTGGCCCGCGGGGTGATCGTGCCGAGCTTGCCGACCTGAAAATCGACGGAGTGAATTATGCTCTCTCCCTGCTCGGCGGCGTATTTGTAGGCCACGGCCCAGCGGGGGAAGCGGCTGGTGAAGCCGAGTGTTTCGCGCTGGGCGAGGTTGTTGATCTTGATGACCAGACCGTCGGTTTCGTATTCGAGCGTGCGACGCTTGTGGTCCCACTCTTCGACGAAGCGGATGACCTTTTCAATGTCGCCCAACACGCGGGTGTGCGGGTTGACCGGAAGGCCCCATTTTTTTATGGCGTCGAAGAATTCGGAGGCACGTTCAAATTCGGCGCCGGCGATCTCACCGAAACCGTGGGAGAGAAACGCGAGTCCCCTGCTTGCAGTGTCCCGGGGATCGAGCGACTTAAGCGCTCCGGTGGTCGCGTTGCGCGGATTGGCGAACGGCTCCTTTCCGGCCTTGACCAGCTTTGCGTTATACGCGTCGAACGCGGCGCGGGGCCAGTAGACCTCGCCGCGGACTTCGAGCACCTCGGGCCAGCCCTTCCCGGGGAGGCGCAGCAGAATGGAGCGAAGGGTCCGCAGATTCGCGGTGATGTCGTCGCCGACGCGGCCGGTGCCGCGCGTCGCCCCCAGCACGAACGCGCCCGTCTCGTAGCGCAACGAGGCCGACACGCCGTCGATCTTCGGGTCCACAATGTACTCGTACGTTTCGCCGCCCAGGGCTTTAGCCACGCGCCCATCGAAATCGCGGAGGTCGCCTTCGCTGTAGGTGTTGTCGATCGAGAGAATGGGGATCGCGTGCTCGACGGGCTTGAAGCCGCCCAGCAGCGTCTCGCCCACCCGCTGCGTCGGCGAGTCGGGTGTAACCAGGTCCGGATGCGCCGCCTCCAATTCCCTAAGCCGGGCGAACAGCTTGTCATATTCAAAATCGGAGATGACCGGCCGGCCGTGGACGTAGTAGGACCGATCGTGCTCCTCGATCTGCTCGCGCAGCCGGCGTATTTCCTTTTCAGCGGCGGTCATCTTCTCAGGGCGTTCCGGTGATGTCGTTTACAACAAAGAGCAACCCGTGCACGTCGTCTGGCCGGGCGGGATCATCGCGGATGCTGTAGAGCATCTCAACCCCCGCGCTGCCGTGATCGTGGGGGCGATGCGACAGGCGATAGGCCATCGTTCCGGTTAGCTCCGGGCGGTATTGCAACTCGCGACGCAGGCGGCCATTTTCGTCGAGCCATTCGCGCGGCGGGTCGAAGGAGCGGCGTTCGCCGAATGCGATTTGCTCGTAGTTCATGAGTTGTTCGTTGATGCGATAGGGCACGACGACGTAGCGCGCGCCGAGCCGATCAAGGCGGCCGCGGGCCAGAACCGGGTCGCGCTCAGCGAAGAACTGCATCATCTCGACGATGCCATCGATCGCGCGGTGGTAGGGCGCCGCGACAACGGGGAGGCCGGTTTCATGGAGCAGCGCCGGCCCTTCGCCCTCATCGCAAAGGACGGCGCGGCGCGATTCGGGCGAGGGCGATTCAATTTCACGCAGCGAAATGGCGCGGGCGACGAAGTCGGTGCGAAGCTGATCCTCGCGCGGCCCGAGGGCGCGCAGCGACACATCTGCCGTGTGCCACTGCTCTGTGAGCAGTGAAGGGCGCGGGCCGGATCCTAATGCGGCGTCGCGGCCCTCCAGGAGAGAGTTTGCGCGCCTGACTAGCGCCAGTCGTTCGTATGTGGAGAACGGGACCGTCGCCGCCGCGAGGATCACGAATGAAATCGCGAATCGCCATTTTTCAAGGGGATGATTTACATTTGCAGGCGATCCGTCCCGCTCCAATCGCGGATCGCCCTCGCTGGCGCTTCGGGCTTCGAGTTGCTTTTCCACTGGTTTCACAAGCCGCCCGCTCACCCGCCCCAGCACTTCCCACAACCCCACCACAATCACCGGGAGCACGAACGTGTTGTAGTGATCCATCCAGCGCAGTTGCTCCACGCTCAGGCCCGCGATGAGCGGGGCGAGAATTCCGAGAATGGCACGGATGACGCCGGGCGTTCGTCGGGACAGTAGAAAGTACGGCAGCGCGAGCGGCAGCAGGTACATTGTGTAGCCGAGGCGATCGTGCAGCGGTTGGAGTGAAAATGCCGTCGCATCGAATAGGCCGGCGCCCTGCGGCACGCTTGCGATCATCGGCTGCAATTCGGCGATGTGCGTGTGCCATCTTTCGAGCACCTCGCCCTGCATGTGCTCGAAATAGGTCGCCCGCTTGAAAAAGAGGATCAGGCAAACCAGGGCAATGCCGATGAAGGCCCAACGCGCGGCAATGGGCCGCTCGCGCCGTTCGCGGGGCTGCCCCGACGCGGAGTAAATCGCGCGTGTCAGAATGGCGGCGATGAACAGTAGGCCGAAATGAACGGCGCTGATGCGATCGAGCGTCGCCGTCTTCAGGTCGTCAAAAGAATCGAGCAGATATCCAAGCCCGACCACGAGAAAACTGCCGGTTGCCCACATGTGCGCCCGGGAGAGGCTTGAGCGTTTGCGCTGCGGGTCGACTCGGATAGCGGCGATCAGAATCACCACGAAGAACCCCAGCCAGAAAATCGCGGCCTGCGATGCGGTCCAGATGGCCAGCCCCATCAGGCAGCCGCTGGCGAAGAAAGCGATGCGGCGGGACGTTTCCCGGCTTCTGCCGGCGATGAGGACTATCGACGCGATCAGCAGCACTTCGAGCAGGCAATGATGATCGGCATGCCCTAG
>DATMEE010000294.1:0-3217 GCA_035557035.1 Phycisphaerae bacterium | reverse complement strand
TCGACCCGACGCAGAGCATGATCAGCAACAACATCCGCAGCGCGATGTGCGTGCCCATGGAATATCTGCAGGACGTTCACGGGATCATTTACGGCGACCGCGTGACATCGAGCGGCGGCTCGACAAAAGAGGACATCGACTTCTTCGCGGCGCTGGGGCGGCTGGGGGCGATGGGCCTGGCCAACGTGCAGCTCGTCGAGGAGATCAAGAGCCGCAACCAGGTGGAGCTGCAGCTCAGGACGGCCCGCGAGATTCAGGCTAACCTGTTTCCCGCCGAGCCGCTGCGCATCGAGGGGCTGCGCATCGATGCGATCAACGATCCCGGCCAGCGCATCTCCGGCGACTATTACGATTATTTCGTGCGGGCCGACGGGTTGATTGCGATTGTGATCGCCGACGTCGCGGGCAAGGGCCTGCCCGCGTCGCTTCTCATGGCGAACATGCAGGCGGCGGTTCGGCTGGCGATGGACGTCGAGACCGACATCGGGAAAACGATACGGCAGCTCAATCGGCTGACGTGCCGGAACATTCGCGACTCGCGGTTTGTCACGGGCATGTTCGGATTGCTGGACATGAAGGCGCGACGTCTGACGTATTGCAACGCGGGCCATCTGCCTCCGTATTTGATTCAGGATCGCAAGACGCTGGTGAAGGTTGAGATGGAGCCTTCGCTTCCGCTGGGAGTTGATCCGTCCTTTGATTACCAGGTGGCGACTCTGGATATGTCCGCGACGCCGTCGATGCTGGTGGCTTACACCGATGGCGTGCCGGACGCGGAGAATGAAGAGGGCGTGCAGTTCGGCATGACGCGCTTCGAGACGGCGCTGGCGGCGAACGTGAGTGAGCCGACGGACGAGCTGGTGACCCGGGTGCGGCGGTCGATCAAGCAATTCACGCGCAATCACACGCCGACGGACGATATCACCCTGCTCGCAATCGAGCTGGCGTGAGCGAGAATCAATCGTGCGCATGGTCTAGGCAAGGCCGGAAATCACTCGCTTCGGAAATCACGGTGGCTTCGTTAGACTTGCCGAGCCGGGTCGATGCACGCGGTGGGCGCGAAGTTCGCCCCTGGGGCATGCAATTAACATTTCAACGATGGGGTACGTTCCATGAAAAAGTGTTTTATGATTTGTGCGGCGATCGCCTCTGTCTCAGCGCTTTCCGCATGCGACGTTTTAGAGTCCATGATTTTGCGGCCGTCAGTCAACATCCGCGCCACGCCGGCGGACTTTGGCTACCACGCCGAAGAGAAGACGCTTCTGCTCGAGGATGGCCGCGAGGTCAGCATCTGGCACTGCAAGTCGGCGGTTGAGCCGCGGAAGGGCATTATGGTCGTGGTGCCTGGCAACGACGCCAACAAGGGGCGCTACACCTCGGGGCTGCCGCTGTTCGCGGATTTCGGGTGGGACATGATCCTGATGGACTATCCCGGCTTCGGGGCGAGCACGGGCGAGAAGTCGCTGGACGGACTGGTCGAGAGCACGTTCGCGGTGACGGACTACGCGATGGCCGAGTCGGACGTGGTGGTGGGCTACGGCATCAGCCTGGGGACGGCGGTGCTGCTGCGGGTGGCGGCGGAGCGGGATTTTGATGCGGTGATGTTTGAGAGCACGCTGAATCTGTGGGAGGAGGGGTCGCTGTTCGTCGAGCATTTCGCGGGAGATTTGTTTCTGATCGAGGCGATCAATCTGGTGGCGATGGCCAGCTTTTCGGAGGACTGGGACGCCAAACGCTGGGCGGCGCAGGTGACCGAGCCAAAGCTGTTCATTCATTCGGCGGGCGACAACGTGACGCCGTTTACGGGGGCGTGGGATGTCTATGAGGCGTCACCGGCGCCGAAGCACATGTTCGTGACCGAGGGGGAGCACGCCCTGCAGGTGTTCCTCGACCCGGTGCTGTATCGCGAGACGGTGAACGGCTGGCTGGACGGGGTGCTCAATCGCGATCCGATTTTGAACGAGAAGTTCATGGAGATCTTGCAGATTGAGATCGAGCAGGCGCTGGATGAGCTGGGCTGGCTGGAGAATGATGATGCGTTGCTGGATGCGTTGAATGCGATCGTCCTCCCTGGAAGGTAGCGTGCGTGCCCCCGTGCCGGACGAAAACGCCCGAATGGGGGCGTTCAGAGCGCCAAACGCACGCAGATGCACTTTCGGCAACCGGCGGCGCAAGGGGTTCAGCGCTAACGAGTCATCGCAGTAAATGCAGCAAAAAGAGACAAAGAAGAAACGCGGCCGCACAGACGGCAGCGAGCACTATTCCTCGAGTTAATTGAGACGTGTGGGAGATACTAAGCAAGCGTTGGTACTCCTCATTGCGTCCCTGTCTATACGCGTCCAACACCATCCGCCGTTCTTCATTACTCGGACTTCGTTCCTCATCAATCCAAGGTCCTCCCATCCCAAGGAGTAACTCCGTTAATTCTTCATCGGTCTTTGCCTCACTGAGATTCTTAAGGTGCGTTCCGAACGCGGTTCGCGCCGCTTGATCATAATCCAAGACTTCATCTTTTTGGCCGATTTTTCTAAATGATTCCATCCCTCGTGAAATCAGATTCCAATCAGTTGTGCAATCTTTAAGTGTCTTTAGCATTGCACCAGCATTCCCGAACCGCTTGAATGGTGCGCACACGAAGCCGCATATAGCGTGCGCCACCTCGACGATTCGAGAAGATCGCTTCTAACTTCTTCAGGGAATTCTACACCATTCGGCCGACGTCCAGTGAGCATTTCAAACAAAATGATTCCAACGGAATATACATCCGAAGCGGATGTCGCAGGCTTCCCTTCCAGTATTTCTGGCGCCATATATGCGAGTGTTCCGACAATCGTTGGTTGACATCCAACGGCCCAAGACCCGCTTTGGACGATTGATCGCAGCCCCTCCAAAGAAGAGTCGGAGAGGCTCAAGCCGAAATCCCCGACGACCGCAGCGCCCTGGTCGTCTAGCAACACGTTCGATGGCTTGATGTCGCGGTGGATGATCCCACGCTGATGGGCAGCGGCCAATCCCGCGAGGAGGTCTTGTAGAAGTGATCGGACGCGATCCTCCGGAAGCCTCGCGGGATGTTGGGCTACCAAATCTGCGAGTGTTCCATTCCGATAATATGGCATGACGATGTACGGGAAATCGGCAAATCGGGTGTCAGCATCGAGGATCGGCACCGCGTTACGATGGTTGATTTCAGGGAGTATTCCTTCTCGCGAGAGGTACC
>DATMEE010000293.1:0-3930 GCA_035557035.1 Phycisphaerae bacterium | reverse complement strand
ATGACAATACCAGTCCTATCAAAAGCGATACGCAAATCTGAAATACCTTTCTCATGCGCATCTCATCTCTTCGTCATAATTAGAGAACTACAACCAAACACTTCGCCGTTCATTTCACCGCTGACATTTCAATTCTCGCGTCGCCGGGAATGACCTCCTGCTCCACGCTCCTTCCGTTTCGATCGGTCCACGCCGTCGCATTCATCACCGACGCGTTGAACAACCCCCATTCCAACGCCTGCGCGCCGCTGGGCATGTTCGACCATCTCAGCCGCACCCCGACGCGCGCGGACCATGCGCCGATGCGACGGCTGGCCGGTGGAACGTCCTCGATCCGCTCCTCACCGGGCGCCACCAACACGACGCGCTCCATTCGGGCCAGACCTTTGGCCGATGAACCCTTCAGGGTCGCGGGCGGATGCGCTCGAAAATATTCTTCGAGCGCGGCACGCGCCTTTCCGGCTTCCTCCGCCTCGATGAAATCCTCGGAGCGCCTCGCAATCGGCACGAAGGTCTCCATCACCGCGAGCGGAATGTATACATCCATCCGGATCGTCTTCGCCTCGCGCGTGACGAACGCCTGAATCTTCTGAAATCGATCCTCCTGAAGCGAGCCGACTGGCTTCACGCCCGTTGAGTTCCCGCTGGTTTTTGCGAGTGCGGCCACTTCGATCGTCTCGGCATTGCCCCGGCTGGTGAGTTGAAGCAGCTTTCCCCCCGCAGCGCGGCTCTTCGAGACGAAGAGCAGCAATTGCGAGGGCGCGCTTGCCGATGATTCCGCCGCGTGAAACCGGAAAGTGAGAAACAGCGGCATTTGCGTGAGCGGGAATTTCAAGCCGTAGGTAATTCGCATCCGTCGCAGCGCCGTCCACGCCATCGGCCCCGTTGGAGGCTGGTCGAATCGGACCGAATCGACCCGTCCCTCCAGTCGTTCGCCGCGCTGGTCGCGCACGGCGAAACTCTGCAACAGCGTTTCGCGATATTTCTGCGCCGCCGCGTTCAATCCATCCGGCGAGAATTGGCCATCGGCCTGTGACAGCAAACCGTTGTGGAGAAAATCCTCGGCGCAGACTTCGATTTTCACGGCGATCTGATCGTCCTCGATGACCGCGGCTCCGCGGCTGATCAGAATTGGGTGGGCATCGGCGGCTCGAACCACTCCGAGAAATGATACCGCCGCCGCAAGAATAGCGATGATTGTGCGTGCCGCGACCCGGCCCGGAGGGCCATCGACGGTTGCCAGTGGCGCGGCGAGCAAAGCTCGCAAGCCCCCGGTCACGTGCCCCCTCCACCTCTCCGCCCGGCCGAGGGCGGACGAAGTCCTCGACCGCCCTCCGGGCGGAGACATAAAGGGGAGCATGCAACCAGGGGCTTGCGAGCTTCGCTCGCCGCGCCCTGGCAACATTCGCGCGCCCTACCGGGCGAAGTTTGCGGACGCCTTGAGTTGTTTGGATACCAATGACTCACGACGTGGGCTTTACTCTGTCGCCGCTCCGCGGCTGGAATCCGCGTCGCTCGCGTGAATGTCAATCTCGGTGAAGAACGTTCCTTCTCCAACATCTTCCGCGATCCACATCAGCCAGCGATACTCGCCGAGCGAGCCGCCCGAGCCGGAAATCGAGGAACTGTGTACGCCGCCCTGGCCAAGTTCGTCTGTCTTAACCACGCCCAGCAATGTCCAGTCTCCCTGCCTTTTGTGGGTGATCTCGGCGGGCGGCATTTTCTCTTCGTTCGAGCCCCATAGCGAGAAGTATTGCGGCGCGCGATTCGAGCGGTGCCAGGAGTATGTATTGACCTGGCCTACGTTCACGCTTCTGCCAAGATCGCAGAAGAAGCGACCTTCGTTGTCGTACCAGACGCAACGGCCGGCGTCGTCGTGATTCTGTGCCACCTCGCCGTCATTGAGGCGGACAAAGTCGCCGTCCTTCAGGCCGGATGAGGAGTTCGGCGGGTATTTGCCTTCCGGATCGATGGGCCGGAAGGCGACGCCGTGACCCGATGCCTGATCCGCGTAATCATTCTTCGACGGCGGCTCCATCTTCAGTTTCTCGAACGAGTCCTGCCGCTCCGATGTCACCACGCCGTTCGCCTTGACGCCCTCGAACACCGGCGGCGGTGGCTCGGGATACTTGTAGCGCAGCTCGACCGGCTTTCGGCCGGTGAAGTCGTCGTACAGCGGCGCGGCCGGTCGCACGCAGTCGTTGGGATTTTTGGCCACCGTTATTGCGGCGATCTTGATTTTCCGATTCCTCGGCAGCGTGACCTGCTTCGCGCCGGGCGGCAGCTCGAAACCGTACTTGAAGAGGTAGCTGAACTGATAGGCCTCGTTGCCTTTGAACGGATGATGCCGATGGGTGCAGAACCAGGCGATGGGATCACGTTTGATGTAGCCGGTCTTGAAGCCGACCACCTTGCCTTCGCAGCGAAAGTCGATCTCTTCAAACTGACGGTCCCAGACGCGGTCGTCCCACTGGCCGATGAAGCCGGTCCAATGCTGGACGCCGATCTCAACCAACTTGGTCCAGGGAACCTCCACTTCCGTCGCTTGCCCGCCGACCACGAAGTCCCCAAGCGTGTCCTCATCTGCCATGGCCAGGAAATAGAGATGATCGAAATCCCCTGCAGGCAGATCGATCACCTGGCCGCAGCATTCGACGGCGTTGGCTTGTTGCCCGGTGGTGGGACCCATGTCGAATTCAATTCCTTCGCTGACGACCTTCGATGGGAGCATATCGGCAGGAAGCGTTCCAGCACCCGCGCTCGCCATCGTGGCAAGAAGCGCTCCGGCAGCCAACTCTATCGCCGCCTTCAGGGGCTTGCCGCGGGAAGCAACTGGATTCAGGCCGGTTCGCTTCGGCATTTCATTGTCGCGGCTGGCGATGTCTATGTCGTATTCGAGCGCCACCGGGTACGTGATGGGGCGCGACAAGCCGCCCCTTGGCAGAGCAAGACCCAATGCAAACGTTCGCGGGCTATACGCGCCGAGGTCGCACATCAGCGTACGATCCGTTTCTTCCAGTTCGCCGATGGGCCGCTCCTGGCCATCGACCTCGCGCAGGCTACGTACCGGCAATTTGAAAGAAACCGAAACCTTTTCAGCCGGCCGGCCGGTGAGTTCCTGCAGACGAACGATCATTTCGTCGCCGCGTTCGGCAAGCTTCACGGCGCGAATATCGACCTGATCTGTGCTGACGCTCAAGACAGAATGTTGCCGCCCGAATTCACCCGGGTGTGCCTTCGTTTGAAAGGGAATCAAGGGCTGGTTGAGGCGCCGAGCCTGCCATTCGCTTTTGGCCTTCCGCCAATCGCCAGTATGGCCGTAGAGGGCGTAGGTGATGTCGTGGCGGCCCCAGTCCTGGCTGTGCTGATCGAGAAAGCTCTTACGCACGGCGGGTGTATAAAGCAGCGTCAGGCGCAGTTCGTTGTCCGACGGCTTGTCCGAACCGAACTTGCAGTCTTCCAATATGCTGACGCCAAATTCGCCGCTCTTGTCGGTGAGATCGATCCATTCATGCGAGGGCACTTCGAACTTGGTGGGCTCGTTGTTGCCGCGCTCGATGATGCCCATGCCCCAGTTATAGGTGGCCATCGGATTCGAGGCGGTGAATGGGAATGACGCCTTGAGCGCGCAGCCGGTGGACTGCCAGTCGAGCTCGTTTACAAATTCGATTCGTTGACCGGCGTCACCGGGCGCGAGGCGGATGGTCTGCTTGATGATTGACCCTCGCGCCTGACGTTCGATTTCCAGCGCGATCCGAACAGGCCCGCGCTCGATAATCCGAATCTCTGCTGGTCCCTGCACCACGTCCATCGGCGGGTTCTTTCGATCCGCCCAATCCATGTTCCACGCCGGATATTCGCGCGGCTTTTCGTGCGTGAAAATCAATCGAGATGGCTTCGAGAGCATTTCCAGGTTGCCATGCTGCTTAT
>DATMEE010000292.1:0-4225 GCA_035557035.1 Phycisphaerae bacterium | reverse complement strand
CAAACTCTGTCCGTTGTACCAGTCCGATAAACCTTGACGCGCCGCTTGAATAATCGCGCGCGCCAGCTCGGGCTCGCGAATCAACGCCGCGCCGCAACCGGCGGCGGCAACTTTCCGAGCCGGGCAACCCATGTTGATATCCAATCCGTCGAAGCCCAGCTCGCCGACGATGTGGGCGACCTGGTAGAAAAGCTCCGGAGTCTTACCGTAGATCTGTGCGACAACCGGCCGCTCGATTTCCGCATAGGTAAAATCTTTGAGCATCAACTCCGGCGCGTAGATCGCCGACTGAATGTTGACAAATTCGGTCAACATCACATCAGGACGGCCGTGCTTTGCGGTAATAAAGCGAAAGGACGCGTCAGTGACGCTGTCCATGGGTGCAAGGCCGATGATCGGTTTGGGAATGTTTTGCCAGAAGTTCATGATCCAAGCGCAAAAATAGCACCCGCCGCCCCCGCCATCAAATCGCGAATAAGTGGAAGGGCGTTTCGGTTATTTGCTTGGTTCGAACGACTTGCACTGCTGGAACGTCTTAAAAGACTTCGGAATGCTTCGAGTACCTCAACATGAACGGAAAATAGTCACCGACCTTAATGTCGTTCTCGAGGGACGAAGTGAAGGAGGTTCGTCCAGACGATTGGGTTTAAGTCATGGCGGACTCGCGTGCTATGGTATACCCGGTGCGAATGAGCTTATTGGCGGAACGAACGAATATCGCGAGGAGCATCGAGTGACGACTCACAAGATCGTCATTGCCGGAGCCGGGATCGGCGGACTGACTGCGGCAGCAAGCCTTTTACAGGCCGGGCATGATGTTACGATCTTCGAGCAGGCATCCGAGCTGAGCGAGATCGGCGCTGGTCTCCAGTTGAGCGCCAACGCGACCCATGTGCTGCACGATCTTGGGCTCGGCGCGGCGTTAGCCGAAGTGGGCGTTCGACCCGGAGCCTACGTCTTTCGCCTTCATGACACCGGCGAAGAGATTCACCGGTTTGCGCTCTCCGATGAGCATGAGAAATTGCACGGCGCGCCGTATTACCAGGTGCACCGCGCCGATGTTCACACGCTGCTCGCCGCGAAGGTGCTTGAGCTCAAGCGTGACGCCATTCGGCTGAACTGCCGCGTCGTTGGATTCGAAGAAAACGGCGACAGCGTCATGCTGCGCCTTGCCGACGGCACGACTGCCCCGGGCGACCTTTTGATCGGAGCGGACGGTCTCAAATCCGTCATCTGCCAACAGCTCAACGGAAATATTCCCGCCACCTACACGGGGGATGGCGCCTGGCGTATTACTGTTCCGGTCGAACGCTTGCCCGAGAATTTCATGGAACAGGTCATGATGGTTTGGATGGGACCCGGGCGTCATGTCGTGGCCTATTACCTACGCGCCGGCGCCTTGCTCAACTTCGTCGGGCTCGTGGAAACCGATGAAGTTTCCGAGGAATCGTGGACGGCGAAATTTTCCTGGGAAAGATTCAAGGCGGATTTCGCAGGTTGGCACGCCGATGTTCAGACGATCATCGACGCGGCCGATCGGGAGGGATGCTACCGCTGGTCGTTACACTACCGACCCACGATCCGAAACTGGACCACCCGCCGAGCGGCGCTCTTGGGGGACGCAGTGCACCCGACGCTGCCCTATCTCGCTCAGGGCGCTTGTATGGCGATCGAGGACGGCGCGGTGCTGACGCGGGCGTTGGATCAGGCCGATTCGATTGCCGATGCGTTGCAGCTTTACCAGCGTAATCGCGTCGACCGGACGGTGAGAATTGTCAATCAATCGACCGCCAACCGGACGCTCTTTCATCTGCGCACGGTCGATGAAATTCGCGCGTCGTTTGCGAGCCGGGACGAAGGCGCGGACCGAAACGGGTGGCTCTACTCCTACAATCCGCTCACGGTTGAGTTGCTTTGAATCGTGCCAGTGGACGGGGACTACTGAGCCGCGATACGAGACGCTAGGCCGTAGGGCATTGGAGAGCAAGAAGCGGTCGGTCGCCGGAGGAGTGTTTTAACGACCCGGCGGAGTTGGTAAGAACGGGATAGAGCGCAAGAATAAAGCACACGAAACGGAGAGGACCATGGCCAACAGTGTCGAGGTCGGCGGTCTTAGGATCGATGAGCGGCTCTATCGTCTGGTGCGCGACGAGATCGCGCCGGGTACCGGGGTGAAAGTCGACGGCTTTTGGAAGTCTCTTGGCGCCATCGTGAGAGATCTCGCGCCGAAGAATCGCGCGCTGTTAGCAAAGCGTGACCGGCTGCAAAAGCAGATTGACGACTGGCACCTGGCCCGCTCCGGTCAGTCGTTTGACGTCCAGGTCTACGCTGCCTTTCTGCAAGAGATCGGTTATCTCGTCCCCGAGGGGAAACAATTCAAGATCACCACGGGCAAGGTCGACGCCGAGATCGCTGCAATCGCCGGGGCGCAGTTAGTGGTGCCGCTCGACAACGCCCGCTATGCCTTGAACGCTGCCAATGCCCGCTGGGGAAGTCTCTACGACGCGCTCTACGGAACCAACGTGATCGCGGAGGAGGCAGGCGCGGAAAAAGGGGAACACTATAATCCCAGGCGTGGCGCGAAGGTCATCGCTTACACGGAGGATTTTTTAAATAAGGTCGTCCCGCTAAAGCGCGGCAGTTTCTCCGATGTCACCCGATTCTTCCTCAAGCGAGTTGGCCGTAAGAAACAGCTAACGGTGATGCTCAAGGACGGCAAGACCACCCGTCTGGCGGATGCACGAAAATTTCTCGGCTATCGGGAAAGCGCCGGAGAGTTGACGGACATCGTGCTGGGAAACAACGCCGCGCGCATCGAGATTCAGATCGATCGCAATCATCCCATCGGCAAGGTCCACCCGGCAGGCGTGAAAGATGTGGTCCTCGAGGCGGCGATCACGACCATCGAAGATTGCGAGGACGCGGTCGCGGCGGTGGACGCCGCCGACAAGATCGTGGTCTATCGACATTGGTGCGGTCTGATGAAAGGAACGCTGGAAGCCACATTCGAAAAGAACGGCCGCCCGCTGACCCGAAAGCTGAATCCGGACAAAGTCTTTACCACGCCGACGGGAAGAAAGCTCACTTTGCCCGGAAGAAGCCTGCTGCTGGTGCGCAATGTCGTCATTCACATGTATACCGACGCCGTAATGACCAAGAGCGGCGAGGAGATCCCCGAGGGTTTTCTCGACGGCATGATCACGGCGCTTGCCGCGATTCACGATCTCAAGAGCAAAGGAGAATATCGCAACAGTAAGACGGGGAGCGTTTACATTGTCAAACCGAAGCAGCATGGGCCGGAGGAAGTTGCCGCCACTGTCGAGCTGTTCGCAATGATCGAGAACGCTCTTGGACTCAAACGGAAAACTCTCAAGATCGGCATCATGGACGAAGAGCGGCGCACCACGGTCAATCTGAAGGAATGCATCCGGGCGGCGAAAGATCGGGTGGTGTTCATCAACACGGGCTTTTTGGATCGCACCGGCGACGAGATCCATACCAGCATGGAGCTTGGCGCGATGCTGCCGAAAGAAGAAATAAAAACCCAGCCATGGATCAAAGCGTACGAAGATCGGAACGTCGACATCGGCATCGAGACGGGATTTCGTGACAAAGCACAGATCGGCAAGGGCATGTGGACTATGCCGGACGAGATGCGCGAGATGGTCAGGACCAAGATCGCCCATCCGCAAGCCGGCGCCAACACCGCCTGGGTGCCGTCGCCGACTGCGGCGACGCTTCATGCGCTGCACTATCAATACATCGATGTCGCCAAGCGGCAGCGCGAACTGGCGAAACGAGGCCGGGCGAGCCTCGAGCATATTCTCACACCGCCGCTGTTGTTGGAGCGGAAGTTGACGTCAGAGGAGATTCAACGCGACCTCGATAACAATGCACAGGGCATCCTCGGCTATGTCGTGCGCTGGGTCGATCAAGGTATCGGCTGTTCGAAGGTTCCGAATATCCACGACGTCGCGTTGATGGAGGATCGGGCAACGCTCAGAATATCGAGCCAGCATATCGCCAACTGGCTCAAGTACGGCATCGTTGCGAAGAACCAGGTCGTCGAGACGTTTCGGCGCATGGCGCAGGTGGTCGACCGGCAAAATCGCGGCGATCCGAACTACCGCAACATGGCACCGGACTATGATGGAAGCATCGCTTTTCAGGCGGCGTTGGAGCTTGTGTTAAACGGCCATCACGCAGCCAACGGCTACACCGAGCC
>DATMEE010000291.1:0-2528 GCA_035557035.1 Phycisphaerae bacterium | reverse complement strand
CGACGTCCTGTGTCGTCGTTTCGACATCGGGAGGGCGGGCCGGCCGCTTGCTCTGGTCGCGGCTTTCGTCGACCAGCCCGGGGATCGCGTCACCCACACTCTCGCCGTGCAAATACACGACGGCCGCATCGGCGCGAAGCTCCAGATAGTCCCCGCTGGCAGCCGGCGAACCCTGCGAGACGTGAACCCCGCCGTAGGTAATCACCACGGACTGCTCGCCGTGCTGCTCGTGAAAGACCTGATCGGCTCGATAGGAGACGCGCTTGCGCACCTTCGGCTTCATCAACGCCAATTGTTCAATCGAGGGAGACACGAGCACCGGCGTCTCGGATTGCTCGGCCTCGTCGGCCGGAACGTAGTCGAGCAGGCGTCGTGCCGTCGAAGCCTCGCGATACAGCTCGCTATCGACGTCGGCCATGCGCGCCGTGCTGTCGATGTTGAGCAGGAGCTTTCCGAAGGTGCGGAGCGTGACGAGCAGGGCGGGGCCGGTTTCGATGGTGCCGGTCGGCTGGGTGACTTCGGCGTTCTGCCATAGAAAAACTTCGGCATCGTAGTAGCGGCGATCGTTCCATTCGACCACGCGAAACCAGATGACCGCGTCGCGGCTCTGCAGGCGATGCTGCCCGAGGCGTCCATTGAAATCGCCGAGCACTTCGATGACCTGGGTGCCGTCGTCGAGCGCCCAGAGATAGGCGAACTTTCCGAACAGCTCGAGATTGAAATCGCCGATGCCGGGCGGCAGCAGGGGTTCGATTGCGGGCGCGTCCCGAGCGGGATCGGGCGGCGCGGCATCCTGCGCGCGAACGGGGGACGACAGTGCGGCGAGAAGTAGGACAGCGGCTAGATTCGTTCGCACAATCCTTTGCATCCGCGTCAAGTGCTCCGTGCGGGGATCAAAACGTCAAAACGCCAAAAAGTCAAAACGCCAAAACAAACGCCGAAAAAGTCATGCCGGAGCGGGTCCGGGGAGTTCGCGCAGAAATTGCGCACCGATGGCGTGTTCGGTTATCTTTTTGGTGAAATCGGGTGCGCGTCGCTCCGATAAGGGCAGGGGATTGCCGCGCCGCGCGGGCGGCTCACGGCCTCCGAATCACGGCGGTGGAACCGCCGAAGGTGGGACATGTCGCATTGGATCGTGAGATTGGGAATGGTCGTCCCTTCGACATTGGTATTCTGCCTTACCGGTTGCGGCGAACCCACGCCCGACGCCATCAAGCAAATCTCGAGCGCGGAAACAGACTATCGCAACCAGAATTACGCCGCCGCCGAGCAGAAGCTCACGGGCTACCTGAAGAAATATCCTGATTCCGAAAAGTCGGCGCAAGCCTATTACCTCCGCTCGCTTTGTCACACGCGGCGATCGAATCGCGTCATGGCCGAGGCCGATGCGCGGCAGGCCATCAAGCTCTCCACCGACGGCCAGCTCTGCGGCAATGCCCACGCGACCCTCGCCACGCTGCTGTTCGAGTCGAATCGAACGCACGAAGCGTTGCCGCATTTCAAGAAAGCACTCGCCTCCCTTCCCGACAAGCCGCCGGCCGACGTGTTGCGGTTTCGATATGCGACCGCCCTGCAGCGAGAGGGTGACTGGCCCGAAGCGAAACGCCAATTCACCGAGGTCAGCCGGCGTTATCCGGGTTCGGACCTGACCGGCCATGCCCGGCGAGCGCTGGAATGGCCGCACGATGCGTTTTCCATTCAGTGCGGGGCCTATCGCGACAAGTCCGGCGCTGCCGCACTGGAGCGCAAGTTGAAGGCGTCGGGTCTCAAGGCCCGTCAGGAGTCGCGGTCGCGCAGCGGCGTCGTGCTCCATACCGTTTTCGTTGATCGTTTCAATCGCTACGCGACGGCGCGCGAGGCGCTGCCGCGTGTCCAGCGAGTCGTACCCGGGGCGCACATCGTGCCCTGATGATTCTTCCTTGGGGGTGCCGAAATGGCCGGTTTCATCGTTCGCAGTGTCGCTCTCGCCGGATTGGCCGGAACTTTTCTCACGGGATGTGCCCGCTCGCATCATCACGTTCCCGACGCCCCCCGGGCCCAGCCGGCCGAGTTCTATCAACCGGCGTCGACGCAAACCGCCATCCCGGCCCTCATGATCGAGCGGCCCCCCTACCGGCTCGGGGTGGGTGACGTGCTGGAGATCATTTATCACGTTCGAACGGACATCAGCGAAGAGGCCTATCGCCTCAAGCCCGGCGATCGGGTTCGCATTGTGTTTCCATATCAGACGCAATACACGCAGGAGGCCGTGGTCTCGGGCGACGGAAGCATCCGCGCCCTGTTGATCGGCGGCGTGCGGGCCGCGGGTTACACGCCGGGCGATCTGGAACTGCAATTGAAGGAACATTATCGCAAGTACATCAAGGACCCCGAGCTGACCCTCCTGGTCGAAGCGGGTGAGGTCAAGATTGAGGAGCTGAAGCGGGCCATCACCACGTCGTCGCGCGGGCAGTCGCGGCTGGTGCCGATCAAGCCGGACGGGACCGTGGACCTCCCCTATGTGGGCGAGTGCCCGGTCGCTGGAAAAA
>DATMEE010000290.1:0-5033 GCA_035557035.1 Phycisphaerae bacterium | reverse complement strand
CCGCGTATTCAATTCCGTCAGTTATTTTCCGGGAAATGTCCGTGTCTGTGATGCTTGCAGGGTCGCGAGTTCGCCGTCTGGGCCGGTCGCAAGGCTGGCCGAGTATCCCGTGGATATAATCGATCACGAGTCGCACTCTTGAATTCCAATCGAGCATCGATCAAGTGCGGTGTGGCCCGCCCCTGCGAACTCGCACCGGCTGTTAGCCGATGCCACACATTTAGCAGCCTTTCATGGTGAAACATGCCCACTGACGTCACGCTTGAATCGCCGGTCTACGACACCGGGACCCGCCGCGTGTCGATGATGGACCTGCTGGATTACTTCGCCCAGGCCGGCACGCTGCGGGTCTCCGATCTGCACATCAAGGCCGGCAGTCCGCCGATCTATCGCGTCGATGGCGCCTTGCAACGGATGAAGGGGGCCTCGTTGACGAGCGAAACGGTGCTGGCCCTGGCCCAGAGTCTCTTGAGCGAGTCGGAGCTGGAGACGCTCGAACGCAATCGTTCAGTCGACAGCTCGTGCTTCACCGAGAAGATGCAGTTTCGCCTGAATTGCTTTCGCGACAGCGATGGGTATGCCCTGGCGATTCGCGCGCTCGAAAGCACGCCGCCGCAGGTGGAGTCGGTCGGTTTCCCCAATGACGTGTGGAAGGACATCATCGTCCGGAAGCAGGGTCTCGTTCTTGTCACCGGCGTCACGGGCGCTGGCAAGTCGACGACGATCGCCTCGCTGCTCAGCCGCATCGCCGAGACGCGGGCCTGCCGGATCATCACGCTCGAAGACCCGGTCGAGTACCGCCTGAAAAGCTCCACCGCGCTCATTTCCCAGCGCGAGGTGGGCCGTGACGTGCTCGGTTTTGAGCGCGGGCTGCGCGATTGTCTGCGAGAAGATCCCGACGTCATCTTCGTCGGCGAGATGCGCGACCGCGAATCGGCGTCGTGGACCCTCACGGCCGCCGAAACCGGCCACCTGGTTTTTTCCACGCTGCACACGCGCGACGCCCGCGGCAGCGTCACGCGCATCCTCGACATGTTCCCGCCCAACCAGCAGGACGAAGTCGCCAGCCAGCTTTCGCTGGGGCTGAGCCACATCATCTGCCAGAAACTTCTCCCGCGCGCAGATGGTCAAGGCCGCATCGTGGCGATGGAGGTGCTGAACAACATTTATTCGGTGTCGAACCTGATCCGCCTCGGCAAGATCGAGCAGCTCTATTCGCAATTGCAGACGCGAACGAAGAACGTGCCCGAGGAGCGGATGGTCACACTCGAACGATCGCTCGCTCGGCTCGCCAGGGGCGGTTACGTCACGGCACTCGAAGCGGAAAAATGGGCCAACAACCCGCAGGCGTTTCTGGAGGAAATGCAGAGCTAGGGCCGCCACAACAGCGGATCGGCCGTGCGATCGGAATCCACGATGACCTGGATCATCCAGTCGCCCTTCTCATACGGCCGCACGGACCAACCCGGCGTACCGACGGCGGAATGGCCCTTGCTCGAATCGTCCAGCCCGATTTTCAGCACCGGCTCCGTCGACTGCGCATCCTCGAATTTCTTTTCGTTGCCTCGTGTCTTCGTTTTCGTTGTGTCTGGTTGAACTGCGGGAGATGATTCGTCCGTCGGCGACTGAGCAGGCTTGCCCGATTGTGGGATCACGGCGTCCTCGCCGCTTGGCGTCACGCAAACGGTAATCTCGCCAGCGACAGCCGCGGCCGGGCTGAATCGAACTTCCCGCCAGCGCGGTGATGTCCCACGCATGACACCCGGGGGAACCGGCGTCGAAGCAATGGGCCTCATGTCCCGATCACAGATCCAAACCGTCGGAAGCGAATCCCGCGTCGTGCGTCCCTCCATCGCCCCAAAAATCCGCACGCCGGTTACGTACCATTCGCCCGCCGGCAATTGATAAAACACGACGGGCGCATCGGCTGCCGAAACGACCTCGAGCAACCCGCGATTGTCGTCATGTCGCAGCGTAACGGGATCGTTGCGCAACTGAACCGAGCCCTTGCGCCGGGCCGGCTTCGCGTCGTCTTGAACAATCAGCTCCGAACGAAAATCGCGCAGCCAACGATCCAGCTTCGGACGACCGCGGGAATCCGTCGCGCCGGGCAGCGCTGCAATCGCGGTTTCAATGGGCTGCTTTTCGTTGATCGCCTTGTTCATCGCCGCCAGCAGCGGCCCAAGCGACTTGCGGTCCTGCAAACGCGTCAACTCCTGCCATTGACCGGCCGCATCGACCATCGCCGGGCGGTTGCCCTTGCGCAGCCGCTGCTCGAGCAGACGAAGCCCTTCGCCGGCATAGTCCGCCTTGTCGGGCCAGACGTTTCGCGAATAGACCGCGTTCAGTCGATCAGTCGCCTCGCTCGCAAGATAATGAGTGAGTCCTTTGGACGCCTGGTCGGTCATCCACTTGGCGTCGCCGATCATGCGTTGCTTCGCCATCTCGCCAAGCTCGACAGCGAGCGCGTACACGTTGAAGAGACCGTCCTGCTTGGGCGACTTGAGCTGATCGATTCGGCTCAGCAGCAGGGTGATTTCTTCGGGACCGCTCAGCAGAACGCCCGGGCGATTGCTTTTGGCGAGGGTCGCGAGCAATGTCGGCCGCGCGGGCAAATCGAGGCCGAACTCGTCGCGATAAAATCCGACGACCGTGTCCACCACGTTCGCCATGGCGTCGGCGAATTCCCTGGGCACGCCTTCCGATTTCACCAGGGCCCGCTCGCGGATGATCTCGATCGGGCCGTTTGATTTCCTTGTCTGACCCCGACCATCATGCGGCATCAATAACAAAATCAGCAGCGTGATTAGCGGGACGAATCTCAAAAAACGCCCCGAAGGAGCGAAGGGATGTAGCCACGGGTGACGCGAAGCGCAACCCGTGGAAATTAGCGCAATTACCCTTGGTCCCCCCCGAAAGGGCGGTGGAGTTCGCAGGCCGAGACCTCGCGGAGCATTTGCACTTTGCATGTTCGCCTCTAACAGCGACTGGGAAGAACTCGTTGAACCCGCAATTACTCGATACGCCGAGTATACCGCTGATTCGTCCCGACGGTTGCATCATTTCCAGCCGTTGACGATCTCGCGGAAACGATCGCCGCGTTGCTCGTAGTTTTTGAACCAGTCGTAACTGGCGCAGCCCGGGCTCACGAGCACGACATCGCCCGGTTTCGCGAGTTCGCGCGCCGTGCCGATGGCGTTGGCAAAATCGTCGGAAAGAATCAGCACAGGTCCCCGCGCGCAATCCGAAACCGCCGTGCGAATCGCCGCCGCGATGCGCTCGCGAGTTTCACCCATGCAAACGACCGCCTTGGCCTGTCGCGCAAGAAACTGACCGAACGCCTCGAACGAGCCGCCCTTGTCCGATCCGCCCACGAGCGCCACGACCGGGCAGGCAAATGCACGAATCGACGTCATCGCCGCCTCGGGCGATGTCGCCTTGGAATCGTTGTAGTATTGCACGCCGTCAAGCTCGCGCACGAACTCCAGCCGGTGGACGAGTCCGCCGAACTCTGCCAGCGCCGCCAATGACGTGGCATCCTCAACGCCGCAGATTCGCGCGACCGCAACCGCCCCCGCTGCGTTCTGAACATTGTGCAGGCCGGGAATCTTCAAACTGACGGAAAGAGTTTCGCGCCGAGGGACGCCGTTGTTGTCTTGATATTCGAGCCCTGCGCCGCCCGACTTGTCATCGGCGCCGAATCGATAGACGCGCTGAGGCCCGGTCAGATCCGGCAGCGCCTCAGCGCTGCTAAAGGGCAGCACCAGCCAGTTATCTGCGTGCTGATGCCGATAGATGTTCGCCTTCGCCGAAGCGTAGGCATGCATCGTTCCGTGCCGGTCAAGATGGTTCTCACGCAGGTTGGTCACCATCGCGACGTGCGGGCCTATTCGCAGCGGCCCGGCGTCCTCCAGTTGAAAGCTCGACAACTCCAACACCACCAGGTCGCGCGGCGCGATCGACGGAAGGTCGTCCAGCAGCGACTTGCCGATGTTCCCTCCCAGCCATACGCGCCCGTGATTCCATCCGCGTGCCTTGCTCGCGGCATCCAGAATCGCGCCGATCATCGCCGTGGTCGTGCTCTTTCCCACCGAGCCGGTCACGCCGATGATTCGCCCGCGGCAGCGCTCCAGAAAAAGATTCATCTCGCTCGAAAGGGCGATGCCGCGGCGCATCGCCTCCTGAACGAAGGGAGATTTCGCCTTATCGACGGCCGGACTGACGACGAGCCGGTCGCATCCGTCCAGGTCCGCCGATTCGTGCGCTCCGAAGCGATACTCGACCAAAACGTCCGCCAGTTGCGCCACGCTCTCGCGAAGGTCGTCCGCGCTCGCCTGGTCCGTGACCAGCACCCGGGCCCCCTCCCCGCACAGCCAGCGCGTCACCCCGATGCCGCCGCCGAACCGGCCCAGCCCCATCACCACCACGCGCTTCCCTGCAAGATTCATCGTTTGTTCCGTGCTATTTCTCCGACACCCGCATCCCGATGTCGCCCCGAACTGCGGCGCCCTTGAATGAAATCGCCCGCACGGCCTCGTACGCCCGCGCCCGCGCCTGCTGCACGTCCTCGCCCAGCGCCGTCACCCCCAGCACCCGGCCGCCAGACGTCACCGGCTTGCCACCGATCGTCGTCGTGCCGGCGTGAAAGACCTGCGTGCCTGATATCGTCTCCGCTCTATCCAGCCCCTCAATCGGCACCCCCTTCTCGTATTCTCCCGGATATCCCCCCGATGCCATCACCACGCACAGCGCCGGACGCCGGTCCCACTCCAGCGTGATCTCGTCCAGCCGCCCGTCGATCGTCGCTTCGATTGCCTCGATCAAATCCGACTTCAGCCGCATCATCAGCGGCTGCGTCTCCGGATCGCCGAACCGGCAGTTGAACTCCAGCACCTTCGGTCCCCCGGCCGTCATGATCAGCCCGGCGTAGAGCACGCCTTTATATTCGATATCCTCCCGCCGAAGTGCATCGACAATCGGAACGAAGACCTCCCGCTCGATAAACTCCTGCTCGCTCTCGGAGAGCACCCCGG
>DATMEE010000289.1:0-9279 GCA_035557035.1 Phycisphaerae bacterium | reverse complement strand
CGCGGATCCTGTTTCGCCGAGAGAATGAGCGACACGAGCATGGCGCTGTATCGCTCGTAGGTCCGGCCGCGCCACTCAATGCGAATCGGATCGCTCGACCAGAAGCAGAAATTCAGCGCGTCGAGCAGCAGCACGAAATTCGCAACCTGCTCGCGCGTGCCGGGAATATGCCCAAACAGATCATGCCCGGCCTGAGCGTCCGGCGCCAGCGAGAGCGGCGAAACGCTCCGCGCCCACCGCTTGATCGCGTCGTCGTCAACGCGCACATGTCGCGCATTTTCGACAACAGCCCGAGTTGATTCCAACACGATCATCGACTCACCCGTTTAGCCGCGGCCCAAAGGGCCCCGGAGAGCGCAGAATAATCCCGTTCCAAAGATTTGCATCGCCGCGCCGGAGCACCCATGCCCGCTCGCCCGGACCTTTCAGGTCTGGGCTAAACGTGCCCGTCAATAACAGTATAGCGTAACAAAACTCCACCGTTGCGGTTTCAAACCAGCCTCAACAGGATTCTGCTGAACATGGTCAATCGCACGCAGTACCTGACGCGGCGTACTCAAATAGGTCTTCCATTCGCCCTCCGCCCAAACCGATGGAATTCGACCATCATTCCGCCGCGCGTTCAGGAAACTTTCTGACACCAGTCGTCGACTCGCGCCGCTCTTAAGCAGCGAGCTGACTTCTTCGATCTTCAACCCCGAACGACCCACCACCACGTGAACGTGATCCGGCATGATCGAACACGCCCAGATTTGAAAATCGATGTGTTCGCACCGCCTGGAAAAGGCCCCGCCCGACGGCCCTGGCTTGCACGCCGGTGAAAATGACGATGATCGCTTGAGCGAATGCTTCGCCACCGTTCTAAGGCGGTGATCGTGACGGTCTTCTGCGACTGATCGGCGCGTACTGACCGTCCGAGCACGCCCAAACTTGAATAAATCCTTTGAGGCAACGAAATCAGAACACGAACCGCGCGGATCATTCGGCAACCAGAATCCGTAAGCGCCTAATACAAGATGGTATCCCAGCACCATAACACGTCGCCGAGCGCGGACCCGTTTAGCCGCGGCCCGAAGGGCCCCGGAGATCGCAGAATAAATCCCGTTCCAAAGATTTGCATCGCCGCGCCGGAGCACCCATGCCCGCTCGCCCGGACCTTTCAGGTCTCGGCTAAACAAATCGCCCGCGCCCTTACGATTCGCACTTGCGTCTTATGACGTCCAGTGTCGGCGTTTCAAACTCCTGCCGTCTCGGCCAGCTCGCGCAGCAATCCCGTCGGCGGCTCCATCGTCTTGCGGCATTCGGGGTAGCCGCTGCAGCCCAGGAAGCGGCCGGTGCGGCCCATGCGCAGGAGCATCTTCTTGCCGCAATCCGGGCACTGAATATCCGTTTCGATCGGCTTCGATCGCGTCTCGCCCGTCGTCGCCTCGGCCTGCTTTTTGGCGTCGCCGCGCAAATTGGCGACCGCGCGGCACTTCGGATTGCCGCAACTGAAGAACGGGCCGAACCGCCCGCTACGCAGCGTCATCTCACCGCTGCACTGGAAACACTTAAGCGAATCCTTCGGCATTTCCTCGACGACCGGCCGGCCGGTCAACGTCCACGCGAACCCTGCCGGCGGCTTGCCCAGCGCCAGCACTTCTTCCTTCGTCAGGCGCTTCGCCTTCCCCTTCGCCGCGCCCTTGACCGCGCGCCCCCCGCCGGCCGTCTCGACCGGCGCTTCCGGAATCTTGCCCTCCGCCTCCAGCGCCTTGAGGTGATCCAGCTTTTCCAGCGGCATCGCGTTGCGGCAGCGCGGAAAGCCGATGCAGCTCAAAAACGGGCCGCGACGGCTCTTGCGGATCACCATCGCGCGGCCGCACTTGTCGCAGCGCGCCCCGGCGTCCTCGGGCTTGGGCTTCTCGACATAGACGCCCTCGGGCATCGGAGCACTCGCCTTGCACTTGGGATAATTGGTGCAGCCCAGAAACGACTTGCCGCGAAAGAACTTCACTTCCATCTTTCCGCCGCACTCTTCACACTTCTGTGCCACATCTTCGGCACGCACCTTGCGCAGCGGCGTCCCGTCCTCGGCGCACGGTTTGGTGTTCCGGCAATCCGGATAGCCCGAGCAGCCCAGAAACGGGCCGCGCTTGCTCTGCCGCAGCAGCATGTCCTTGCCGCACAGCTCGCACTTGAGGTCCACCTTCGGCGTTTCCATCAGGCGGCCGTGCTTGTCGACGTTTTTCGTACCGGTGCACTCGGGATAGCCGGTGCAGGAGAGGAATCGCCCGTTCTTGCCCAGGCGATAAACCATGGGTTTGCCGCACAGGTCGCAGACGTACTCGCTCGGCTCGGCCTTCACCTTTTCCATCTCGTCGTGTGCGCGGGCGAGCGACTCTCTGAACGGCTCGTAAAACTCGTGCAGGACGTGGTGCCAGTCGAGTTGGCTGTCCTCGACCTTGTCCAGCTCGTCCTCGACGTGGCTGGTGAAGCGCACGTCCATGACCTTCGGAAAATGTGCCACCAACTTGTCAGTCACGACGTCGCCGCGGGCCGTCGGAAAGAACTTGCGGTCCTCCTGCTCGACGTATCCACGGTCCTGAATGGTCTGGATGATCGCCGCATACGTGCTTGGCCGGCCGATGCCTTCGGCCTCCAGCGTCTTGACCAGCGAGGCTTCGGTGAACCGCGCCGAGGGGGAAGTGAACTTCTGTTCCGGCTTGATCTCCACGGGGAATACCTGCTGCCCCACCGTCAGGGCCGGCAACGTCTGATCATCCGCGCTCTTGGGCACGCCCATGACCTTGTAGAAGCCATCAAAGACGAGAATACGCCCGGTTGCCTTGAACGTGGCATCGCCCTTCGGCGTCTTCGCGCCGATCAACACCGTCGTCGCATCCCACTGAGCCGGCACCATCTGGCACGCGACGAAGCGATTCCATATCAGGGTGTAAAGTTTCAACTGCTCCGCCGACAGATGCCCCCGAAGTGAATCCGGCGTGCGCTCCACGTCCGTCGGCCGAATCGCCTCGTGGGCCTCCTGCGCCTTGCCCGAGCTTGCGTATCGATTCGGCTTCTCCGGCAGGTACTTGTCCCCATGCTTCTCGCCGATGTACCGCCGCGCCGCGGAAATCGACTCGGCCGACAGGTTCCGCGAATCGGTTCGCATATAGGTGATGAGACCGACGTTCCCCTCGCCGGTCTGAATGTCGACGCCTTCATAGAGGCCCTGGGCGATGCGCATCGTTCTCGCGGCCGCGAAGTGCAGTTGATTCGCCGCCGACTGTTGCAGCGTCGCGGTCGTGAAGGGAGTTGGGGGTTTCGTCGATGTGCGTTTGGTGTCGATCGATGCGACGTGAGATTCCGGCGCGGTCTCGCCCGCAGTGCGGCCGGTGAATTGAATCTTCCGCAGATTCAGATGTCCGTACTCCTTCCACGGGTCGTCCTGAACCTGCTCCGACGCAAACCCGAGACTCCCGGCCAGGTCGCGCACGTCCTCGGCGGCGCTTTCAAATGCATATTTACCCTGAGCGTTCTTGCTGAGTTTTCCCTCCGGCCGGTAGGTTTCCCCCTTGAATTCCGACAGCATCGCCTCGATGCACTTGCGTTCCGCGAGCCATGCGAATCGATCGCGCTGCGTGGGACCGTCGCCCTTCTCTCCCGGCGTGGCCAGAAATGCCGTCCATTCGTCACGCAGTTGCGCCGCCCCCACCTTCTCCGTCGCGAACACGCCGTCGATGACCCAGTATTCCTGCGGCTCGAAGGCGCGAATTTCCCGCTCGCGCTCGACGATTAGCCGGACCGCCACCGACTGCACCCGCCCCGCGCTCAGGCCTTTGGCGATTTTCTTCCAAAGCAGCGGAGAGAGCTCGTACCCCACAATGCGATCCAGCACCCGACGGGCCTGCTGCGCCTCCACCTTGGCCATGTCGATCTCGTGCGGATTTTCAAACGCCTCCTTGATCGCCGACTTGGTGATCTCGTTAAAGACCACCCGCTTGATCTTCCGGGCCGGCAGCTCCAATGCCTCGACCAGGTGCCAGGCGATGGCCTCGCCCTCCCGGTCCATGTCAGTCGCCAGATAGACTGTTTCTGCCTTGTCCGAGATCCGCCGCAGCTCGTCCACGATCTTTTTGTTCTTGGGAAGAATCTCGTATGTGGGTTCAAAGTTCCGGCCGGGATCAATTCCGTACTGGTGTGGCGGAAGGTCCCGAACGTGCCCCCGGCTGGCCTTGACCACATAGTCCCGGCCGAGGTATTTATTGATAGTCTTGGCTTTGGCCGGTGATTCCACGATCACCAGGTTTCGCCCGCCGGCCGAAACGGCCTCGTCATGTCCCGCGGCCTTCGGGCGCGCTGCCGCTTTTCTTTTCACAGTCTTTGCCATACGTTGCTAAAACCAGTTCTCAGCCTGACTTATGAACGCGATCCGGCGAAATGGCGGATCAGGCCGCAAGTCAACCCTCGGGCGTATATCGGCCGCAGATCGGCTCTAGTTCATCCGTAATACGGCCAAAACCGCAAGGGAGGGCATCGGAACCTAGCACCCGGTTCTGACGGTGTCAAATTCAGGGCGATGCGCCGTTGGCAAAATCTGCATCGTTGCGGGCCAGATTCCATCCGAAAAATTCGCACTCCGGCAATCCGTGAAATCGCGCGCTATCCTCCGTTAACCTCCATGGTTTCGCAGGCACCACCGCCCGGGATCTCGCACGGAAATCCTTCATTAACGGCACTTTAGCCGAGTATATAGTGAGATGGCGGCCTTTCAGGCGTTTTGCATAGAGGCCCCCCAGTGGCATCACAAGCTTTGTCGTGCGGATTTGAACTTCGGCCGGAATTGTTTTGCTATTTCGCTTTTCACGCGCGACAATATCGAACCTCACAGTGAGTGCTGTGCTTCGTCGTACCCATCGACCTGACGTACCGATTCGAAGCGACCGCCGCGGCGCGAGAACGCCGATCTTCATATAAGAGAATGCAGGTCGCTTTTCAGGCGAGCAACAATCGATTTTGTACCAACGGCATGGTTTGGATGTTCATTAACCAAAGGAGCGAAGTTATGCAGTTGAAACGATCTCTCTCGCTGGTCGTCGCGCTTTCACTGGCGGCGCCCCTCGCGGTGCTCGCCCAAGAAAAGGGCCCGCCCAAAATGCCGCCCGGGGCCAAGGCTCCGGAAAAGCCCAAGCAGGATTTCCCCCCCTTCGAAGACACCATGAAGGATTACGTCCAAGTCCCCACGGCCGAGACACCCTTCATTACTCTCTGGCATAACAAGAAGACCGATTCGCTCCGCGCTCAGATTCCGGCGGGCCTGGTGGGTCAGCAGTTTCTGATTGCCACCAGCATGTCCGGCGGCGCCGTCGCCACTGGCTTCCAGCTCGATCACTACCTCGCCTACTTCGAGCGAATGGACAAGAGCCTTGTTCTCATGCAGGTCGATCCTCGCTACGTCGAAGGCGGCAGCAACCCCATGGCCGACGTCATCGAGCGCAGCTACGGCGGCGACATCATCGTGAAGAAGGTGCCGATCATCACCATGAACGGCGGCGACCCGGTCGTGGACCTTGACGACCTCTTCAAAGCAGACTTCTCCGGCATCGGTCAGTATCTCGGCGGGGGCGGCATCAGCGCCGACCTCAGCAAGTGGGCCAAGTTTAAGGCCTTTCCCGAGAATGTTGAGCTCTCGGCCGACCTCGCCTTCATGAATCGCGACGGCGGCAAGCGCATGCGCTTCCATTACAGCCTTTCCAAAGTGCCCGAGACGGCCACCGGCTACCAGCCCCGCGCGGCGGACGACCGCATCGGCTACTTCCTCACCGTCCGCAAGGATTGGTCGAAGGAGCACAACGCCTCGACGCTCTTCAACCGCTACATCAATCGCTGGAGGCTCGAGAAGCGCGACCCGACCGCGGAGCTTTCCGCACCCAAGAATCCGATCGTCTGGCACATCGAAAAGACCGTTCCCCTCAAGTATCGCCGCTGGGTCAAGGAAGGCATTCTCGAGTGGAACAAAGCCTACGAAAAGTGCGGCTTCCTCGACGCCATCGAAGTCAAGCAGCAGGAAGACTACGACAAGTCCACCAAGGACCTCGATCCCGAAGACGTTCGCTATAACTTCTTCCGCTGGATCGTCACCGGCCGCGGCTTCGCGATGGGTCCGTCCCGCGCTCACCCGCTCACCGGCCAGATCTTCGACGCCGACATCGTCTTCGACGACGCGATGGTGCGGCACTACGTCTCCAGCTACGACCGCTTGACCGGCGGTGAGGATAGCTGGGAGCCGTACAACCCCTACCTCGAAAACTTCTATCAGAACTTCCCGCAATATAAGTATCGCTCCCCCCGCGAGCTGCTCCTGCCCGGCGTGAAGGTTCAGCACGACGAGAATGCCGAGCTGGCCCGGTCTCTCATGAAGCGCATGCACGAGCAGGGCAAGCCCATGTGCGAATGTGCCTCAGGCATGGCACACCAGATGCAGTTCGCCGGCCTGGCCCTCGAAGCCCAGGGCCTCGGCCGCAACAGCGAGGAATTCATCGGCCAGATCATCAAAGAGATCGTCATGCACGAGGTCGGCCACTGCCTCGGCCTTCGCCACAACTTCAAGGCCAGCACCTGGCTGGAGATGAAGGACGTCGAGGCCAGCGTCGATCCCAACGAGGCCAACGCCGGCTCAGTCATGGATTACAACCCGGCCATCATCGCGGCTCGCGGAGACAAGCAGACCAGCTTCGTTACCCGCACCATCGGCCCCTACGACTTCTGGGCGATCGAATATGGCTATCGCCCCGTGGCCAAGCCCTACACCGACGAGAAGGACATGCTCGCCAAGATCGGTTCGCGCGTGGCTGACGCCGGTCTCGACTACTCGACTGACGAAGACACGATGGGCTTCCTCTCGGCCGATCCCTACTCGAACCGCTTCGACATGGGCAAGGACCCGATGGGCTACGCCAAGGGGCAGATCAAGCTCATCGGCAACCTGATCGAGGACATCAGCAAGTGGGCCGTCAAGGATGGCGAGAGCTACACCCGTCTCCGTCGCGCCTTCACCTCGGTGATGGGACAGCGGGGTCGCGTGGTCAGCTTCGTTGCCCGGTTCCCCGGCGGCCAGGTCATCAATCGTGACCACAAGGCCGACCCGAATGGCCGAACGCCGATTCAGGTCGTGCCTGCCAAGGATCAGCGCGAAGCCCTTGAGTTCGTATGCGAAAATGTCTTCGGCGAGAAGTCATATAACATCACCCCCGATTTGCTCAGCCATCTCGCCCCGGGCCGCTACGGCCACTGGGATTCGGATGAGTTCGACTTCTTCGTCGATTTCAACATCCACGACTTCGTCGCCGAGGCCCAGTTCAACGTGCTAGTCACGATGATGAACCCGTTCACCATCGGCCGCATTCACGACAACCAGGTGAAGTTCGGCAATGGGGACGAGGTCTATTCGCTGGCCGAGCACATCAACGGCATCACCGACGCCGTCTGGTCGGAGTTGGATGACAGGAATCGCGAAGGCACCGAAGGCAAGCCCTTCGTGAACAGCTTCCGCCGCAACCTGCAGCGGAATCACATTCAGCAGTTGCTCGACATGGTCGTGAGCGAGCCGGGCGGCATCGTGCCGGCCGACGCGAACGCGATCTCGCGGCTGGCCTGTTCGAAGCTGTCGAAGAAGATCGAGACGGTCCTGAAGGACGGCACGGTCGACACCTCGACCGAGGCCCATCTGTCCGACGTGAAGACGCGCGTCGATCGGGCCCTGGAAGCCCAGTACCAGATCGGCAGCAGCGGCATGGGCGGCATGCCCTTCTTCTTCTTCCACGAGGCCGGCAAGAACGGCGCCCGAGGCCAGCAGAAGACCCAGCAGCCGATCACGGTCCTCCCGTCGCGGTAAGGCACAGGTGTGACACCGACACATTGCCGGTGAGAGTTTGAAGTGATCTCAGAAAGGCCCCGGACGAACGCGTCCGGGGCCTTTCTCTTGAACACATTTTTGCTTCGGATGGACTACTGCCGATCGATCCAACTGAGCGGATCGCGAGATGAATGATACACGGCATGCACATCCACCGTTTTCTCAGTTGTCGAATAAAACACAAAGTAAGGAAAGCGGCTCAGCGAATAACGCCGGTAATTCTTGTACGTGAGCGGCGCGTGATCCGGAAATACTTCAATCGCCGAAAAAGCCGCTTCTACAGTAAGAAGAAAATCATCGCCGAGACCGTCGCGGTGAGATTCATACCATTGATATGCTTCGAGAATGTCCTGCTCCGCGGGCGGCAGGACGATCAACCGGCGACTCATTTTCTTTCCCTGATTCGATCCTTCACGACATTCCAGGTATCACCGGCTTGAGGATTGGCATCCAGCCAGGCTCGGCGCGCATCGAGCTCGCGCTTTTGGACATCGGTTACCGGGACTGACGCTGAGTCCTGAGCGACGCTGTCCCAGATTGCCTCCACAAGGAGTATTCGTTCTGCAGTCGGAAGTGCGAGAATATCATCCAGTGGGATTTTAGGATTCATACGCGCCAATTCTAAGCAATCAGCTCGCTCGATGGCAACGCCAATTCAATATGGCCCACCGTTGTGCTGCTGGCGCTGCGTCAGCCTTTTCACCAAATCCCCAAAGGTGCGCGGCCCGTCCTCGAACGTAATTGCACGCGCAGTCTCCTGGCGCTTCAATGAAGCTCGCCAAACCCAAACAAACGCCGAGGCAAGTGGAACGAAAATAAGAAGTGCCCAGGGCCAGAACAGAGAAAACATGAAAGAAAACAGCGAAAGCACAAAAAGCACGCCGCCGATCAACATGTGCAGCGCGTCGCTCGGCCTATGCCATCGGGCGATGGAGTACATTCGCGGCCAAAGGCGGCAAAGGTCTGGCGAGATAGCCGGAAGCCCGTTTTCACCATATTGCCCCAACGGCGTACTCGGGGCGAGATTAGTGACGGGTATCCTGATGCTTCGCATCAGTGACCGCATCGCCAGAAACGCTCCGGCCTCTTCGCACGGACGACCCAGAAGACTCGCCGGCGTTACATCCGGCACCGTGCCTGCGTCGCAATGAACTCGCAAAGCTTCAGCAAAGTTCGCTTCCTGGCAGGCCGCAAAACGTCCCGCCAATCGTCCTTTGTGAATTTCGTTCCAAAGATTTCGTTGAGCCTATCGCCCAGGCCGCAAGGCCAGGAGAACATCCAGTCATTGCACGCCACCTCATCCCAATCCTTGATCGTTGTCTCGAACGCCACTGGCACAGAGTTAGTCTGAATTCTTGTGGAAATTGAAAAGAGGGGGCATCCTT
>DATMEE010000288.1:0-2989 GCA_035557035.1 Phycisphaerae bacterium | reverse complement strand
AAGGCGATGGCCGGGCGGGTCAACGAAACTCCCTTTGAAAACATGGACACCCGGGGTGTCGGTCGATACGATGGCGAAGCTCCCCAGCTCGACCGCGGACCGACCATCGAGAGCGCGATGACTTGCTTTCGGATGCGGGGCGTTGACGCCATCCGCGGCTTGAGACTCTCGATCGATACTCAGCGGAGGGTCGTCATGAAAAGCCAGACTCATCTGACGCTTGTGTGTGCGCTCTTCACTGCCTGTTGTTCTACGGCCGCAGCTCAGACCAGCGCAACGGAGGTCAAGCTTCCGGCGACGGAACTTGAAAAGCTCCTGGCGCCGATCGCGCTGTATCCCGACGTGCTTATCTCGCAGATCCTGCCGGCCTCGACGTTTCCCATCGAAATCGTCCAGGCCGCTCGTTGGTTGCGGTCCAAGCCGGACATGTCAACAATCGACACGCAAACGTGGGATCCATCGGTCAAAGCGATCTGCCGGTATCCTGACGTGCTTCACAGATTGGACAGTGATCTGGACCGGACCAACGCGCTGGGTGCCGCGTTTCTATCGCAGCAACAGGATGTCATGGACGCCATTCAGCGACTCCGGCGTCAGGCACAGGCGGCCGGAGCACTGAAATCGACTCCGGAACAGACCATCGTTGAGGAACAGGCGGTTGTTCGAATTGTCCCTGCGGAGCCCGAGGTCGTTTACGTTCCGCAGTACAACCCAACCGTAATCTATGTAGACGATGACGATGACGACGACGTCTCGGTCGGCACTGCTGCGGCGGCGTCGGCGATCAGCTTCGGTGCCGGGCTTGCGTTGGGCGCGTGGCTTGATACCGACTGCGACTGGTTTGGCCACCGCGTGGTCCACTGCCAACCCGGACACTGGGGAGGCTGGGCACACAGAGGCATCGTGCATCACGGCGAGCACTGGACCGCGGCCGCGGGGCCTCGACGGGCAGCGATCGCGGGAGAGCATGGCGGCGCCTATGTCGGTCCACGGGGCGCGGCCGTGTGGGGAGAGAATGGGCACGGCGCCGCCTGGCGCCGCCCCAATACTTATGGAGCCCCGACCTACTCCGGCCGGTACTCCCAATACAACAAGGCCAGCTTTACGAAAAACAATGTGAACATTAACCGCGGCTATCAGAATACGGGGATTCGCTCCGGCAATAACGTGGCCGCCGGGCGCGATCGGCCCGACGCGAGCGCCGGCGGCAACCGCCCCAGCACCGGTCAGCGCGGCGATGGGGGTTATGCGAATCGCCATCCAGCCGCGACACCGCGGCCGAGCCCTCACTCCAGCGCATTTACCCAGGCAGGTCGATCGAATTCCGCCCGCGCAAGCAATCGCGGATATCAGAGTCGAGGCTCATCAGCCACCCAGTATCCCCCGAGGGGTTCACAAGCGAGTCAGGGACCGGCCAGCGTTTCCCGCTCGTCAAGTTCAAGTTATGGTAGGCCCAGCGCGAGACCGAGTTCCGGAAGCTCCTATGGCGGAAGCTCTTTCGGCGATCGCCGGGGGTCGAGCCAAACTCGCAATTACAGCAGCCGTGGAAATTCCAGCCGCGGCAGTGCCAGTCGCGGCGGTTCGCGAGGCGGGCGTGGGGGCGGTCGCGGGGGCGGCGGCGGCCGAGGTCGCCGATAGGTCGGAGCCGACCCGAATGTGGGCGGAAGGATGCAAGCCGAATCAAGTTGCTAATAGGAGCTACAGCCATGACACCAAGTCAATCATGCAAACAACGCGTCGGCCTGTGCCTGCCGCTCATCGCCGCGAGCTGTCTCCTATTGACGAACGTGGAGGCGCGGGCGGACGAGGCGCCAACGGATCGGAAGCTGTTTGATGCTCCAGAAGACGGCGTGAAGGCGCTGAAGGCCGCCGCCGAAGCGAAGGATCGGGATGCCTTGCAGGAGCTGTTCGGGCCGAAGATCAAGGAACTCGAATCGGGCGATGAGGTTCAGGACAAGCAGGTCTGCGAGCAGTTCGCGCGTCGCTTGGCAAAGTCATCGCGGCTGGTTCGCGAGGGCGACGACACGGCGATTATTCACATCGGGGTCGAGGATCATCCTTTTGCCGTGCCGCTCGTGCAGATTAGTAAGAAATGGTTCTTTGACACGGAGGCCGGCCTGGATGAGATGATCAATCGCCGGGTCGGGGAAAACGAGCTCAACGCCATCAGCGTCTGCCGCGGCTATGTCACTGCGCAGAGAGAGTATCAACTAGAAGATCGCGATGGCGATGACGTCCTTGAATTTGCCCAGCGCCTGGCAAGCAGCGCTGGAAAGAAGGACGGCCTCTATTGGGAAGTCAAATCGGATGAGCCGCTGAGTCCGCTCGGACCGCTGGTCGCGGAGGCGCGGGCCGAGGGATATGCGAAATCTGACTCCGCAAGTTCCGGCGCGCCGCAACCCTATCAGGGCTACGTGTTCCGAATTCTCACGCGGCAGGGCGATAAGGCGCCGGGCGGCAAGTTTGACTACGTCATCAACGGGCACATGGTGGCGGGTTTCGCGCTGATCGCCACGCCGGTCGAATGGGGTTCATCGGGCGTCATGACCCTGATGGTCGGTCCGAACGGCAGGATCTACCAAAAAGACCTCGGCGACAAGACAACGGAGCTGGCCGGCAAGATCGACGAGTTCAATCCGGCTGACGGATGGAGCGCGACCAACGACTAGCGGCAAGTGCGCGTTGAAGGTCGGTGTGGGAGGAAGGCAGTTTTTCCTTGAAAAAGAAATTGATCGGAATTGCGCGATACACGCTTGCGATCATCTGCCTAAGCGCCGCAGACGAACCAGGCTCGAATCCATACGCGTCGGCGCAAACGGGCCCTCCTAAATCTGAAACGAAGGACTGCTGCCGACAAGTGTCCTCCCGCGCCGCGGCTCTGTTAACACAATCTCGTCCCTCGACTGAAACAAAAACTCGGGAAAGCGCCAACGCCCGTGGCCCAGCGGGCACGTCTATTTCAACTACAAATTGGCCGCCCAAGGCCTGG
>DATMEE010000287.1:0-4923 GCA_035557035.1 Phycisphaerae bacterium | reverse complement strand
CGTTCGCGGCGGGATGCGAAAGGGCGACGACGCGGGTTCGGGCAGGCTCCGCTACGCTCCGCCCGCCCGAACCCGCGTCGGAAGTGACAGATCAGGCACTGACTCTCATAACAGGTGGTACATAAAATGGGGGCAGGTCACGAGAACCCATGTGTGTTGGACTATGGTGTAGCCGACAATAAGGCAAGATCGCTTCGACCCTCGCTCTACTTTCTAATTGTAGCCTCGATTGTTTCTTGGCTCGGCTATTATATTGCTAGAGAATCGCAAACGAGTTTTGGCGTTGTCCTGTGGACTTTGATATTTCAGAGCGGTCTAATAGTTGTTAGTTTGATAGTTCTCGCTCGAATTTTGATCGAGCACTGCAGTACTTCAATTTCGCGCCGGCATTCTGCACGACGCATGTTTTTGTATTGTGTTGGCACCGCATTCGCCTTCGCAGTCCAAGGCCTAGCCTGCTACATGACAGATTTGATATTTGTGCAATTTTAGGGGGGAACAGAAATGGGACATTCTTCTTTTTGGAAGAATGACTTGAATCACCAGCCACACCATGCTCCGCTCTGAAAACATCCACAAGAGCTACATCCTCGGCCGCACGATCCTGCCGGTGCTGCGCGGGATTTCCGTGAACATCGCCCGCGGCGAGTTCGTTTCGATTACCGGGGCCAGCGGCTGCGGAAAGAGCACGCTGCTGCACGTTCTCAGCGGCCTCGACGTGCCCCAGCGCGGGCAGGTGTTTTTCGAGGGTATCGAGCTTTTCGAGCCCGAGGGCGCCCGGCGCATTCCCGTTGGCCGCGACAGCAGCTTCATTCAAACCGCGGCGATGACAAGCGGATTGCACTCCAAGACGCGCGCGGCTGATAAGCTCGCCCCCGGCGTTCGGCAGGACAGCCGCTTCATCGAAGCGCGCCGCAACCAGGTGCGCAATGCATCGTACGGCTTCGTCTTTCAGTTCTATCATCTGCTGCCCGAGTTCGACGTGCTTGAAAACATCCTGCTGCCGCTCATGGTCGGCCGCGCCGTCGGCGACTGGTTTCAGGATCGCACGGCCATTGCGAATCGCGCGCGAGAATTGCTCGCCCGCGTGGGCCTCGCGGACCGCATGACCCATCGGCCCAACGAGCTTTCCGGCGGCGAGCGGCAGCGCGTCGCCATCGCCCGCGCCCTTGTGAATAACCCCGCGGTGCTCTTCGCCGACGAGCCGACCGGCAATCTTGACAGCCGCACCGGGCGCGATATCTTTAACCTGCTGAGAGAGTTAAATCGCTCTGGTCAAACGATCGTCATGGTCACCCACGACCGCGAATTGGCGAGCGAGGCCGATCGCGTGATTCGACTGGCGGATGGCCGCCTCGATCAGCCCGTTTAACGTCCGCGAATCATTTCGAGACCGTTCACTCGAACTCTTCCGCCCAGTAAGCGGTAGAATTAAGTTCGGGACCGTTCGTTCCGAGGTTCGCTTTTTTCATGTCATGCGGATGTCTGGCTCTGGCCGCAACGCGTGACGAGAACGCTGTTGGCGTAACCCACGAGGATCAAGACATGGCAGCTCACGACCACATGCCGGATCCGAATCTGAAGATTTGGCTTGACGGGAAGCTTGTTCCCACCGCCGAGGCCAATGTCAACGTCTTCAGCCACGGCCTGCTCTATGGCGATGGCGTCTTCGAGGGCATCCGCCTTTACAACGGCCGCATTTTCGAATGCACCGCGCACATGGATCGCTTCATGGACAGCCTGAAGGCGATCCGCATGGAGATTCCCTATACCCGGCAGCAGATCGTCGATGCGATGATGGAGACGGCCAAGGCGAACAACACGACCGACGGCTACGTGCGACTGGTCGCGGCACGCGGCGTCGGCACCCTGGGCATTCACCCGCAGCGCTGCGGCAAGCCCAACGTGTTCATCATCATTGGCAAGATCCAGATGTTCGATCCGTCGATGTACGAAGAGGGAATGAAGATCATCACAGCCGCGACGATCCGCAACCACCCCAACGCACTGTCGCCGCGGATCAAGAGCCTGAACTATCTAAACAACATCATGGCCAAGTGGGAGGCGATCGACGCAGGCGTGCTTGAAGCGGTGATGCTCAATCACGAAGGCTATGTGGCCGAGTGTACCGGCGACAATCTCTTTATCGTGCAGCGCGGCGTCGTGCGCACGCCGGCGGCGCACTGCGGCCTGCTGGAGGGCGTGACGCGCCGGCTGGTGCTGCACTTCGCGAAGAAGCGCGGGCTTCCGACGGACGAGACGACGCTCACGCGACAGGACCTCTACTGGGCGGAGGAGGCGTTCATCACCGGCACCGGCGCCGAAATCTGCCCGGTCACCGAGATCGACAAGCGCCCCATCGGCGACGGCAAGCCAGGGCCGATCACCAAGCAGCTCATCGCCGACTTCCGCGCCCACACCCGCTCGAAGGACGAAATTTTCGCGCGGTGAAGCGCATCACCTTCGTTTCTTTATGTCCGGGGTAACAAGATTTCTAGGTCACCGGCTTTGTCAATTCTACGACCGGCTCTCCCGATTCCAGATGTGCCCGCACTGATAGAAACGCGTTGAGCAGCAGTTGATGTAGCGCCCGGTTGGTCACATTACCGCATGTAACCCATAGAATTTGCGGCGGCGCACCCAACCTTGTGACAATATCAACAAAGTCGTCATCCTTGGTCATGATGACATGGCCCGGCTCCCGCGCTTCAATTGTCCATTTCAGGCTCGCCGACCCAATCGGTGGACCCGAGACGAATCTAACGCTTGTTTGTTTGCGTCTGTTTCGGTCCGGTTGCACAGGAGGGGGGGCAGCGACGGGTCTAGGGGGCGGGGCGTAGGTCTCCCGCGACTTGGGCTGGAGAAAAACCGGAACCTTTTTTCCGCGTATACGTCAAATAGGAGGTGCGGCTGCGCGGCGTGGCCCCTGCGGCCGCCACTTTCCAAAGGAGCCGGTTATGCCTTCCCTCACGTTCAATCGAAGACCCGCAGTTCCTCGTCTCGTCGCGATTTCTACTTCAATTTCAATTACGCCTCCTGCGTGGGCCGTGGGTGTCGCGCTCCTGGGGCTGGCCGCGCTCGGCTTGATGGGCTGCGTCAAGAAGTCCCCGCGGCCGGAGGTGACGGACTCGACGGCGGCTCCCCTGGCCCCCAGGCTCACCGGGCCCTACCAGCACGAGAATCTCGTCGTTTACCTCGTGCATAGCACCCAGCAAAGTGATGATCGGGCTTATCTCACGCTGGCCGAGGCGCTTGAGCAGAAGAAAGTCGTGGTCCACGAGACCGGGAGCGTCAACGAGCTGGCGGTGGAAAACACGTCCGACCAGGAGGTGTTCATCCAGGCCGGCGAGATCGTGCGCGGGGGCAAGCAGGACCGCACGCTGGGCACTGACTTGATTTTGGCCCGCAAGTCCGGCCGGGTGCCGATCACTTCGTTCTGCGTCGAGGCCGGGCGGTGGCAGCCGCGGGAAGCCGAGAGCGGCATTTCCTTCGAAGAATCCACCAAGAACGTCAGCAGCAACTCGATGAAGATGGCGGTGCAATACGGTCGGGCGCAGGATGACGTGTGGGAAGGCGTGGCGGCCCAGCAGCGCATGTTGGCCAGCAGCGTGAACGGGCCAGTCGCGGATGAGGCTTCGCCGACCAGCCTTGAACTGACGCTCGATAATGAGATGCTTCAGAAGGAGCGATCGAGTTATGTCGAGAAGCTGTCGGGCATCATCAACGGGAAGAACGACGCAGTCGGAATGGTCTTCGCGATTAATGGAAAGATGAACTGCGCCGACGTCTATGCCGCCCCGGCGCTGTTCCGGAAGCTCTGGCCCAAGCTACTGGATGCCGCCGCCGTGGAGGCGATCGGCGAGCGCGATCGGGGCATATCTGCGGGGGCGCCCTCGATCCGGGATGCGGAGGCGTTTCTGGCCGGCGCCGAGAAGGGGCGCGAGACGCGACACGACGTAGCGGCGCACACGCGCTGGGTCATCCGCGATGAGAGCAAGTCGGTGATGTTTGAATCGTCGAAGGAGAAAGATTCCGGGAATTGGGTGCATCGCAACTATCTGGCGAAACTCGAGCCGGCGGCGGAGCCGCGGGATTCGCAGCAGATGGGCGCGCCGAATGCGCCGGAACAGAGTCAGCAGCGGCGGGAGTAGTTTCGCGCGCGAATTGGTGGGTCGATGAGGCTGACCCACCCTACGGGTCTGCGGCTACGGTTCGCGGTCGAGGGTTTCGTTGGTCTGGACGATTTCGACGCGGGCGTTCTGGGCCTGCTCGTCGGCGTTGTAGGTGCGGGAGTGGCGGGGTTCGTTGTCGGCGCAGGTGACGACGCGAAGATTGCGCCATTCGAGGCCGTGGCCGGTTAATGCATGTGCCACGACCATGGCCCGATCGAACGCGAGCTTCATCCCGCGGTCGGGCTGCTCATACGCCTCGGCCGCGCTGACGTGGCCGCGGACTTCAATGCGCAGGCGGATGCCGCGGGTGTGGCGGGCGGTTTCACGAATGGCGGCGACAGCCTCATCGTTTAGATGGGAGGAGTCGTTCGCGAATTCGACCAGTCCGCAGAGGCCTTCATGCTTGCCGATCTTCAGCGACTGAATTTCGTGGGCGTCGCCCTCGGGGCCGTCCTCCTCGGTCCAGGCCTTGCCGCGGCGCTGGATCAACCGGCGGACGAGCGCCTGTTCCTGCGGGTCCATCGAGTTGGGATTGACCGGATTTTTGAATGCCTCGCGTATGGCGATGGCCGTATCCAGAAAGTCGATGTGACCGGCCGGCGCTTCCGGCTCGGTTGCGGCGCCGGAAGCTTCGCTGGTGGTGCCCTTGGGTCCCATATTGCAGGCGAGGAGAATGACGAAGAAACCCATCATGAGCGTGACGTTGTCAGCGAAGGAGATGAGCCACTCGGGAGCGCCTTCGTGCTCTTCG
>DATMEE010000286.1:0-10017 GCA_035557035.1 Phycisphaerae bacterium | reverse complement strand
CAGTACGCGATGAAGACGCTGATCTTGGGAATCGTCGCCTTTGACGCCGTAATCGCCAGCGCGAGCGCCGGGTGGGCGGCAGCGGTCGTGATTCTATCGCTGCTCGTTCCGACGATGGTCATCGGGCGGCGGATTTATTCGACGTGAGCAGAGTGGGTCTGCACCAGATTCCAGATTCCGAAAACGCGGAGCGGTGACGTAGCGTCCGCCGTCTCGGCGGACGGCGAACCGGGATTGACCTCGTCGGCCGGTGGGCCACCGGACGCCACACCGAAATCGATACTGCGCTATCGCCGCTTTTCGGTCCCGAAGCGGCGAGAATTCGCGCCGAGGGCGTGTCGCCATTTCAGATGCTCTCAATGATGTCGGGACTCCGCCGCCCCTTCGGGGGGAAGACTTGGCCAGCGTTATGAAGACCGCGACAGCGTTATGCAGTCAACTGGCTTCGTCGACCTTCGACAACAATGGGCCGCGCGAAAGATTCTCTCCGCCGGGAGTTATCTCAAGCAGGACCATTTCGATCGTGAGGCCGGGGCCGAAAGCGACGAGCATTGCCTTGCCGATCAAGCGTGCCTCCATCGCGGCACGCAATATGAAGAGAATCGTGGGCGATGACATGTTGCCGTAATCGCGCAAAATTCGGCGCGAAAGATCGAGACTGCCCGCCGGCAGCGCAAGCCTTGCTTCGACGGCGTCCAGTATCTGGGGGCCGCCCGGATGCACGAACCAGTGATCGATCTCCGATCGTGCCATGCCTGCTTCGCCAAGCATGCGCTCCACGGCCGGGATCAGGTGCTCGGCGAGCGTCGCCGGCAGCTCGGGCGAGAGGGCCAACCGCAACCCGAAATCACCCGCCCACCAGACCATCTGATCGGCAGCCTCGGGGATGGCGGTTGCCGAGGCATGAAGAATACGCACCGGACTTTTTTCATCGCTCAGAAGCACCGTCGCAGCGCCGTCGGCAAACAACAGATTCGCGGTAAGCTGCTCGATGTCGGCGGAATATTGAAAGTGCAGCGAGGACAATTCGCAGGCCACGGCGAGCATCGAACCGCCGATCGACGAACGATGCGCGAGACGCAGCGCCGCGAGCGCGGCCGAGCAACCCATGAATCCGAGATTCCATCGGTCCACATCGTGCCGGAGTGTGCTGTGGCGAAATACAGCGCGTTCCAGTCCGGGCGAAGTCGCGTGCGTGCAGCTCACCGTTACCAGGCCCATCGCTCGTTCCAATCCATCATTGGATAGCGGCGCAAGCACGCGGCGGATCAGGCGATCGGCCGGCTCGCCAAACGCTTTCGAGCGCGCATCCATCCCGGGACCGCAGGGCTGCACGTCGGTCCCGCGATACAGACCACCCGGCTCATCCAGCGTGGATTGCGATTCCATGGCCGCCAGATAGCGGCGCTCGATGCCCGTGTGCGGGAGCATGAGTGCCAACCGCCTGGCGGTTCGCGGGTCCGGGCACATCATGCGAAGGACCTCTGCGGCCCGCGCGCGGGTCATCACGGTCTCTGGAACCGCCGTGCTCAGTGCCTGAATGTAGGCCGCCATGAAGTATCTCTACGCGGTGCCCTTCACGTGGACGTGATTCAGCAATCGGTCGAGCCAGGGCGCGGGACCGATCGCTCGATTCAGAACCAAGTTCGCAACCGGGCTGCGCAGCGCCGCCGCCAGCCAGCGCGTCCGACGGCGGATGCGCCGGTGCGCGGCCATCGCCGTCGCATAATGCCGCTGGGCGGCATCATAAGAGTTTTCGTTCAGGATCGCATCGACGGCCTCGCGAGCGCTGCGGAGGGCCTGGCCGATGCCTTCGCCGCTGAAGGGTTCCTCAAAACCGGCTGCGTCGCCGATCATCAAGAGGTTTCCGCGTCCCAGAGATCGCGGTCGATACGGGAAGCTCGATATCGCAAGCGCCCCACTCGGTGGAATCAATGCAACAGGTTCCAACAGGGGTGACCGGGGGTTTAAATTCTTCAATGCGTCCCAAGGTTTTTGTCCGGCGAGCGAAGTCGTGCGGGCGGCGAGCGCGATCAGGCATCGATCAGTATCGACCGTAGCCAAACCGACGTATCCGCCGTGCAGCCAGTGCAGAGCGATGTGGCCCATCGGTGGGCAGACCGCGTTAGGTCGAATCGACCACGCCTGCCCGACCATCGCGGACGACTTTCGTGAACGATGCTTGAAAGACGCGGGAACATGTGCCAGTCCGGCGGCCCAGAGAATCCATCGGGGTGTGACGACCCGGTCGCTTATTTCGATTCTGGACATCCCATCGTCCGATGTGATGAGTCTGGCCTTCTCGCCGAACCTCAGTCGTGTGCCGGCCGCGCTGGCCGCGTCTGCGAGTGTGGAATCGAGCAGGTCGCGCGGGATGATTCGACAACGATTTCTTGGCGACGTGCGGATTCGGCGGGAGCCGATGATGAATTCGATGCTCTGGACGGGTGTGCCGGGAAGGGAGAAAATGAACCCCCGGCCCGGCACAAGCAATGTTTCGAGTTCCTCAACCGCGTCACCCGAGAGGCAGCCGCCGCAGACCTTGTTTCGCGGAAAGCGGGCCTGCTCAAACAGTTCGACGCGATGCCCGAGGCGTGCCAGTCGCAATGCGGCCGCGCAGCCGCCCGGCCCGGCGCCGACGATCACGATATCGCCGCCCCGGGACGATCCACCAGTCCCACGGTCGCGCCGCCCTTCTAATTCAACCGGCTCAGGCTTGACCATCCCGCCTCCACTTCAGAACCCATCGAAACGGAAACATGCGACGGATATCCGCGCCGCACAGCCCCGCCGCGGCGGCCAGTTCGCTCGCCTCGGCCGGGCGATAGGCCGCACGGACCGATCGAGGACCGTCGACGCGAAACACCGGTGAAGTGCTCGTCAGCCGTGTGACGAGCCAGGTTAGCGCCCAGGCAAGATATCCCCGGTTCAGATCGGCAATGATAAGCAGGCGGCGAGTCACCCGCCCCGCCTCGTGCAATAGTCGTACTGCCTGGGGCGGGTCGAAATGGTGCAGCAGCAGCGAGCAGACCGTTACATCGACCGATCTGTCCGCAAGCGGAAGCGCCAGCGCATCGCTACAGAGACAACTCGGCGGATTCGCGGAATTTGACCGGGCGACTGTGACGAAGTCGCGGGCCTCGCGCAGCGCGAAGTCGGACCGATCAAGAGCGATGAGTCGCCACTCGTCACGCGCGGCGGCAAGCCACCCACCGCCGCCTGGACCGATTTCCAGGATGGTTGTCGCGGTTCCCGGGTTGAGAGAGGCCTCGATCGCGCTGACGAGTCGCCGGTCGATTCCCAGCCGGCGATTGGTTCGCCGCAAGGCATCGAGAGCGCGGCGATGTTCTCCCGCGTCCACGCTCGGATCGTCCATCAACTCCGGGCAGCGGAAACGTTGCATGAGGGCTTCCAGCACACGATTCAAAAATCGACCTACTTCACCCGCACCACCACCAGCGTGATGTCGTCCGTCAGCTTCGCCAGCCCCACGAACCGGCGCACGTCCCACAGCAACTGCTTGGCGATCATCTCCACCGGCATGTCCGGCGCCATCGCGCCGTGGAGCCGAATTGAAGAGTGAAACCGTTCGCGGCCATAAGCATCCCCGTCGTAATTCATCGCCTCGATCACGCCATCGGTCACGAGCACCAGCAGGTCGCCCGGCTCAAGCGACTCCTCGGCGAATTCATACTCGGCGTTCGGATCCAGCCCCAGCACCAGACCGCCCTTGTCGAGTGTCATGATCTCGCCACTCCGTAAGAGCAGCAGCGGCTCGTGGCCGGCGTTGCAGTAGCGAAGCCGCCGCCCGTCGGCGCTCAGCAGTCCGAAATAAGCCGTGACGAACTCGCTGAGCACTGAGTCCTCCCACAGCCGCAAATTCACTTCCTTCACCGCTTCGCTAGGCGTGTCCACGCGTTTCGCGGCCGAGCGCAGCGTCGCGCGAGCGCTGGCCATCATCAACGAAGCCGGCACGCCCTTGCCGACGACGTCGGCGATGACGACGCCGACGGCCCCATGTTCGAATTCGATGAAGTCGTAAAAATCGCCGCCGAGATCGAAATTGGGCTGATAGACCGCTCCGAATTCATAGTGGTCGTGCCGGGGATTGTGGCGCGGGAACATCCTCCGCTGAATATCGGCCGCCAGCTTCACCTGACGGTCGAGCTGCTCGGCTTCCTGTGCCTCGGCCCGCAGGCGCTGATTGACAATGGCCGATGCCACCTGCGCGGCAATCGCCTCCATCAACGCCACGTCGAACGGTGAAAATTCATAGATGTAATCCATGTACGCGCGGATCAGGCCGATCGGGCGGCCGCCCGAGCGCAGCGGCGCGATGAGGACACTGGCCAGGCCCTCGGCGTCCGCCTTTTCGGGATAGTCGTTGCGGGGGTCGCTTCTAAGATCGCGGATGTACACGGTTTTCCCATTGAGCACCTCGCGATCAATCTCGCTTTCCTCGGCGAGGATGGCCCGCTTGTCGAGATATTCTTCGGAAAGGCCATACGCCGCCGCGAGGCGCAGCACACCGGTATCCGGCTCCAGCAGTCGAATCGACGCCGCGCGGAGGATCATCGTCTCCACCAGCGTCTTCACCGCCGTGTCAAGGATCTCCTGCAGGCCCACGCGCCCGGCCAGCTTGGAGGCGATTTCATGCACCGCCTTGAGGTCATCGATCCGGCACTGGAGCTGGTAGGCGTTGTAGGCGAGCTTCGTGAGCGTGCTCGCGAGATGCTGAACGAAGGCCGTCGCGTCCGTTGTGGCGGTATCGGACCACGGAGCGAGTTCCGCCGCGGCGTTGGACAATGCCGCGAATGAAAGCCCGTGCTTTTTCGCCAGCTCCCTGATCCGCGACTTATCCAGCGGCTCCTTGGGGCGATCGCCGACACTGATGGTGCTCAGGTGACGACCTTGGAGAAGAATCGGAGCGACAAACTGTGAAAGGCCGGCGTGGCAGCAGGTTTCGCAGGGCCGATCCGCGAGGCGCGCGGCCTGCGCCGCCTCGGCATGACTTGCCAGACAGGCGGCATCTCCCGACGCGGTCGATCGCATGAGCTGACAAAACGCAGGCTTCTCGGACGGCTCGACGATGGCGCGCCCCTCGCCGTCGCGGAAACCCGTGGAAATGCCGGTGAGGCGCGCGAAGCTGGCCTGCAACGCCTGCAGACTTTCCGGCGCGATAAAGTCGGTGAGGACAAATTCGGGTTGGGTGGTCTGGAGCATCGTCGGGGCGTCCCGGTCCCGGCGCGCCGGCCATCACCGGGCTTTCTTGGCCGCTCGGGAATCAATCGAGTAGTATAGGATCGATGGAACTCACCCGCTATTCGCGCTATCGCGGGAAGCTGCCGCGCGAGGTGCTGCTGCTCAAGGGGCTGCCGTGCATCTGGAGCCGCTGCACGTTCTGCGACTACATCGACGACAACACCACCGACACGCATCTGATCGAGCGGGTGGCGGAGGAGAATCTCGCGCGCGTGACCGGAGAGTTCGGCCGGCTGATGGTGATCAACAGCGGGTCGATTCAGGAGTTGCCGCTGGGCGTGCGCGAAAAGATTCGTGACCTGCTGCCGACGCGCGGGATTCGCGAATTCTGGACCGAGTCGTACTGGGCCTACCGCAAGGACTACGAGGCGACGCGCCGGTTCTTCGGCGTGGAAACACACCTGTTTCTAGGCGTGGAGACATTTGACGACGACTTGCGCAATCGCGTGCTGAACAAATCGATGCACTGGGACTCGCCCGACGAGGTGGCGGCTGCGACGGACTCCATCTGCCTGATGATCGGCTTCCGCGGCCAGACGCGGGACATCGTGCGGCGCGACATTGATCTGGCACTGTCGAAGTTCAAGTATTGCATCGTGAATCTATTTACGCAGAACCGCGTGAGCGACGGGCTGATCGACGAGGAAGTCAAAGCGTGGTTCCGCGAGGAGTACGCGTGGCTGGACAAGGAGCCGAACGTGAACGTGCTGTGGTCCAACACTGATTTCGGCGTGGGTTGAGGCAGAACGATCGAGACACTTCATTCCAACGCTGAAAAACTGTATGATTCGCAGGTGATTCTCAGATTGTTCCACTCAAAGGGATTCCATGATCACGCAAGCCTTTCCCGACACATTCAAGGCCGCCAAAACGATCCAGACCCAGGCCGGTGAATTCGCCATCTTCCGCCTGTCAAAGCTGATGGAGGATCGCGTCGGTCCGATCGATCAATTGCCTTTCAGCATCAAAACTCTTCTCGAAAACGCCCTGCGCCACGCCGGCGACGGCATCGTGCATCAAGACGACGTCCGCAGGCTGGCGAACTGGAACGCGGCCGCGCCTGGCGATGCCGAAATTCCCTTCACGCCCGCGCGCGTGGTTCTTCAGGACTTCACCGGCGTCCCCGCCATCGTCGACCTCGCCGCGATGCGCTCGGCCATGGTGCGGATGGGCGGCGACCCGAAGAAGATCAACCCGCTCGTGCCGGTGGACCTGGTCATCGATCACTCCGTCCAGGTGGATGTCTTCGGCCGCGCCGAGGCGCTGAGCCTGAACGAAGACATCGAGTTCGCCCGCAACCGCGAGCGTTATGAATTCCTGCGCTGGGGGCAGCAGGCGTTCAACAACCTCCGCGTCGTCCCGCCGGCCACGGGCATCGTGCACCAGGTCAATCTGGAGTATCTCGCCAGCGTGGTGATGACCATCGACATCGGCGGAAAAAAATACGCCATTCCCGACACCCTCGTCGGCACCGACAGTCATACCACGATGATCAACGGCCTCGGCGTGCTCGGCTGGGGTGTGGGCGGAATCGAGGCCGAGGCCTGCATGTTGGGCCAGCCGATCTACATGCTCATGCCCGAAGTCGTCGGCTTCAAGCTGAACGGGCGCATGCCGGAGGGCGCGACCGCGACCGACCTCGTGTTGACCGTCACCCAGATGCTCCGGAAGAAAGGCGTTGTCAACAAATTCGTCGAATTCTATGGCGACGGGTTGAGCGACCTGGGCCTTGCCGACCGCGCAACGATCGCCAACATGGCGCCCGAATATGGCGCGACGATGGGCTTTTTTCCAATCGATGCCGAGACGCTGGCATACATGCGCCGCACCGGCCGGTCGGAGGCGCAGATTGACCTCGTGGAAAAGTACGCGAAAGAGCAGGACCTTTTCCGCACCGACGGCATGGCCGATCCGCTCTTCTCCGACAATCTCTTCCTCGAACTCTCCACCGTCGAGCCGAGCATGGCCGGCCCGAAACGTCCCCAGGACCGAATCGCCCTGCGCGACGTGAAGCAGGAATTCGCCAAGGCACTAACGGCTCCGATCCAGAGCCGCGGCTTCGAGCTAAAGCCCGAGGAAGTCGCGCGAAGCGGGATCTACAAAGACAACGGCCACTCCCATGAAATGCGCCACGGCGCAGTCGTCATCGCTGCAATCACCAGTTGCACGAACACCAGCAACCCTTCGGTTATGGTCGCCGCTGGCCTCCTCGCGAAGAAGGCAGTCGAGAAAGGCCTGACCGTCAAGCCATATGTCAAGACGAGTCTCGCCCCCGGCTCGCGCGTGGTGACGGACTATCTGCAGAAAGCGGGCCTTATGCCGTATCTCGAGAAGCTCGGATTTTATACCGTAGGCTATGGCTGCACGACGTGCATCGGCAACAGCGGCCCCTTGCCCGACGCTGTTGCCGCCGCGGTGACGGAAAACAATCTCGTCGCCGCCAGCGTCTTGAGCGGCAATCGCAACTTCGAGGGCCGCATCAGCCCGCTGGTGAAGGCCAACTACCTGGCATCCCCCCCGCTGGTGGTCGCCTATGCCATCGCGGGCCGCACGGATATGAATCTCACCACCGAGCCGCTCGGCACCGATGCCGCGAACAAGCCGGTCTATCTCCGCGACATCTGGCCGACCAACGCCGAGATTCAGGACGCCGTCTCCAAGAGCATCACCCCGGAGATGTTCAAGAAGCAATACGGCAACGTGTTCGACGGCAATGAGAAGTGGAACCGCATGGCCGTGCCACTTGGCCCGGATTATGCCTGGGACGAAAAGAGCACTTACATCCAGGAGCCGCCCTTCTTTGTCGATCTGACGCCGGCGCCGCAGCCGGTCCGCCCGATCACCGGCGCCCGCGTGCTGGTAATGGTTGGCGACAGCGTGACCACCGACCACATCTCACCCGCCGGCAACATCGCCAAGAGCAGCCCCACCGGCAGTTACCTGATGGAAAACGGCGTCGAGCCGAAGGACTTCAACAGCTATGGCTCGCGCCGGGGCAATGACCGCGTGATGACCCGCGGCACGTTCGCCAACGTGCGCCTGCGGAACATGCTCGCCCCGGGCACCGAAGGCGGCCTCACGCGGCATTTGCCCACCGGCCAGGTCATGAGCATCTACGACGCCTCGGTGCTCTACAAGGAAACGCACACGCCACTGATCGTGCTCGCCGGCGCGGAATACGGTTCGGGTTCGTCTCGCGACTGGGCGGCGAAGGGGCCGCACCTGCTGGGCGTGGAAGCGGTGATCGCGGTGAGCTACGAGCGGATTCACCGCAGCAACCTGGTGTTCATGGGCATTCTGCCGCTGCAATTCAAGGATAGCGAAACGCGCGAGACGATCGGGCTGACCGGCGAAGAGGTGTTCACGATTCTTGGGCTGGACGACTCGATTCGCCCGCGCCAGGAATTAGGTGTGATCGCGAGATCGCCCGATGGCGGGCGCGAAATTAGCTTCAAAGCGATTGTCCGCATCGATACGCCGGTCGAAATTGAGTATTACCGCAACGGGGGAATCCTGCAGACGGTGCTGCGGAAGATGATGAAGTAGTGTTGTAAGTGCTCTCACACGGATCAGCACCGATGGGCGGTCATCCTGACGAGCGGCAGCGAGGAAGGATCTTGCCGAGAGCACGAAGCAGGCTTAGACCTGAATTTGGTCTGGATCCACGGCGTGATTCTTCGCTTTCGCTCAGAATGAGATCGCGCCACCGTCCAACGCTATTTGAAGACTGTTCCCTGGAGATTCTTATATGTTCATTGATCGCCGAATCGTCTCCGTTGCATTCTGTATTTGCTTCGGCGCCGCCGCGCTCGCCGAAGATATCCCCTGGACCCAGCTCTCTCTCTCGACCTCCAAGGTCGACGAACATCGCCGGGCAAATCCGACCCTCGACGGCCGCGGCATCGTCATCGCCGTGCTCGACACCGGCGTCGAGATGGACGTCCCAGGTTTGATGCAGACGACCACCGGCGAAATGAAAGTCATCGACGTGCAGGACTTCTCCACCCAGGGTGACATCGAGATCGCCCGCGCCTTGTGGAACGACGCCGGCGACCGCATCGTCCACTATGCCGCCGAAGGGAAGCCCGAACTGTTCATCCCACCCGAAGGCGCCGCCGCTCCCGAAGAGAAATCGTCCGGCAGCACCGTCTGGTTCGGCCGGATCGAAGAAAAGGTGTTCCAAAACTCTTCGGTCCCCGACATCAACGACAACAAGAATCGCAAGGACGAATTCGCCATCTGCGTGGTCAGCCGCGACGACGGCTCTGACGACGACGCGATCTGCTACGTCGACACCAATCTGAACCGCGATTTCTCCGACGACAAACCCCTGAAAAACTACAAGCTGGCCTACGACCGCTTCACCTTCGCCCGGCGCGAGCCGGAAAAGCAGACCGAGCCGATCACCTGCGCCGTCAATATCTTTCTTAAGAAGCGAATAGTTTCGATCCACTTCGACGACGGCGGCCACGGCACCCATGTCGCCGGCATCGCCGCCGGCCACAAGATTCTCGGCCAGGACGGCTTCGACGGCGTCGCCCCCGGCGCGAAAGTCATCAGCCTCAAGCTCGGCCACAACAGTCTCGCCGGCGGCGCGACCACCACCGGCTCCAAGCAGGCCGCCTTCGAATACGCCGCAAAGTACGCCCGCGAAAACAACGTCACCGTCGTCTGCAATCTCAGCTACGGCGTCGGTTCGATCCAGGAAGGCAAATCCGACATCGACGAGTTTCTCGACAAACTGATGCGCGAAAA
>DATMEE010000285.1:0-8502 GCA_035557035.1 Phycisphaerae bacterium | reverse complement strand
CCGAACACTGAATGGACGCGCGTCACGATCCACGACCGCGAACATGAGGTTGCCATACAGCGTCCGCGCGATTTCAAGCCGAGCCGCAAGTACCCGGTGATTGAATCGGTCTATGGCGGTCCCGGTTCCAACGTCGTGACGACCGCCAACCGGCACTATCTTCGCAACCAGTGGATCGCGGACCAGGGCTTCATCGTCGTGCAAACCGACGCGCGCGGCACTCCCGATCGCGGGCCCGAATGGGAGCGTGCCATTCACGGCAACCTGATTGAGGCCCCGCTGGCCGATCACGCCGCGATCGTCCAAGCGCTCTGCAAGAAATACAGCGAAATGGACGGCTCCCGCGTCGGCATCTACGGCTGGTCCTTCGGCGGCTACTTCTCGACGATGGCGGTCCTCAAGCGGCCGGATGTCTATCATGCGGCGGTGGCCGGCGCGCCGGTCATTGACTGGCGCGACTATGACACCCATTACACCGAGCGCTACATGGGCCTGCCTTCGGAGAACGCCGACGGCTATCGAGCGTGCGACGCGACCACTTATGCGGCCGATCTGAGCCGGCCGCTGCTGCTCATTCACGGCACCACCGACGACAACGTCTATTTCCAGCACTCGTTGAAAATGAGCGACGCCCTCTATCGCGCCGGCAAGGACTTCGAGTTTCTCGCCCTCACCGGTTTCACCCACATGGTTCCCGATCCCCTGGTCACCACGCGTTTGTATGAACGAATCGTTCGGTTTTTTCAGAAGAATCTGGGCGGTCCGGCGCGACGCTGACGCCTTCCGCTGCATGGCATTTTTCCGCCGCTATACTGTCTCCAGAGAAAAATCTCCCGGTATCGCGATGCCTCGTTACAGGAGACGCCCATGGCCATCGAGCCTCTGACGCTCGAAAAAACCCACCAGCCCGCATGGAAAACCAAGCTCGACTACATCGTCGAAACCATGCGCGAGATGAGCCGCCAGACCGATCCCCAGGAGATGGTCCGCGCCTACGTCCGCCGCATTCAGGCCATGCTCCCCGCGGAGCGAAGAATTTCGCTGAGTCGTCGCGGGCTGAGCGCTCCGCAGGCCCGCATCACGCGCTACAGCGAATGGGACGCGGAGATCAACCCGTGGCAAAACCAAAATCGCCTCCCGATTTTGAAAGGTGGTCTCCTCGGTGATTTGATCCACGCCAACGAGCCGCGCATCATCGATCACCTCGATCTGGCCGACGACGATCCAGCACATGACTATCTTCACGACATTCGCTCGATTATGGCCATCCCGCTCTACGATCAGGGTGAAGCCCTCAACATGGTGGTCATCGGCAAGAGCGAGCCGGCCGCCTTCGACCGTGAGCAGTTTCCCGAATGGGTCTGGATGAGCAACCTGTTCGGCCGCGCGACGCACACGCTCGTTCTGGCCGACGAGTTGAAGCACGCGTACGAGAAGCTGAATCTCGAAGTTGAAAAGGTGGGCCAGATCCAGCGGACGCTCCTGCCCGATCCTCTGCCGCAGATTCCGACGCTGGACCTGGCGGCCTACTATCAGACCTCGCACCGCGCCGGCGGCGATTACTACGACTGCTTCAGCCTGCCCGAAGGGCGCTGGGGGCTCTTCGTTTCCGACGTGAGCGGACATGGGCCGACGGCGGCGGTCATCGGTGCGATGATGCACGGATTGGGGCACGCATACTCGGGACCGGCCTTTCCGCCGAGCGAGCTGCTCACGTTCCTGAACACGAACTTGGTGAAGCACTACACCTCGCGCATCGGCGCCTTTGTCACGGCGTTCTACGGGATTTACGATCCCGCGAACCGAACCATGAATTATTCGAGCGCCGGGCACAATCCGCCCCGGCTGAAGCGATGCGGCGGTGGCACGGTGGCGGCACTCGACCGCGCCCAAAGCCTGCCAATGGGCATCACCGAGGAAGCGATTTACACCGACGCGACCCACACCTTCGTCCCGCACGACCAGCTCATCCTCTATACCGACGGCATCACTGAGGCGATGAACGGCGAGGGCGCGATCTTCGGCGTGGAGCGCCTCGACCGGGTGCTGGGAAGCTGCGCCGAGACGGCCGAGGACCTGATCGGCGCCGTGATCCGCGCGGTCGACGACTTCGCCCAGGGACACCCGGCCGACGACGACCGAACGATGATCGTGGCAAAGGTGAGCTAGGAAATACCCATCGTAAGGTGGACATCGCCCGCCTTTCGCCAGTATGGCACGTGCGTACTACGAAGTCAGCGCCAGCATCTCCGATGCTACCATCGCCGCCGCGTGGGTTCGGTGGATGCGCGACGCGCACATCGCCGACGTCGTCGCCGCCGGCGCGCTGAGCGGCCGCGTCATCTCAATCGATCGCGCTGACGCGGACGGCCCGAATGCGTCGCACGAATTCTGCGTCCAATACGAGTTCGCCGATCGCAGTGCGCTGGATCGCTATTTGAGCGACCACGCGCCGCGCCTCCGCGCCGAAGGACTGGTGCGCTTCGGTCCCGAGCAAATCCGCTATTCCCGCCGGAGCGGCGAAATCCTCGGGTGAATTCAACAGAGCCGCGATTCCGGCGCGCCGGGAGAGCGGTGGGCGTTGCCGGGCAGATCAATCCCAAAGGCGAAGGCGCGGCATGTTTTTTCCAGACTTGGACGAGTTCTGCCATCGGGCGGGCACCGCTTCCTTACGGGCGCGGCTCTGTTTTACGACTTTCCCAGTTTCAAAATCTCGTCACCGAGGTCGTGGGGGCCTTCTCCGGGTTCGTGGGCCAGCCGGCGTCGGCGCCGCGGCGGCAGCAGGTGAATGTGATGCCGGCGAAGCCACGGCCGGATGCGCCGCCGGACCCGCGGGGCGGTCCGCAGCAGCAGATTGATCAGCCGAAACAACTGGTTGTGCAGCAGCCATGCCAGCCCGATGGCAGCGAGTAGAAAGGCGACGACCACCCGCCCGCCGCCGGGTTGACCGCCCGGCCACCCCCGCCAGACCTGCAATATCCACAGTGCCAGCCCGGCGATCACCACCGAGCTGGCCAGCAGCCCCAGCACGAATTTCCGCGTCTGGAACACGACCGTCCGCCCGCGCAGCACGCGGGCCGTCAACCGGCGTTTACCGGGGAAGCTGATCAATGCGAACCCGATAAGAAACAGCGGAATGCCGCCCGGCCCCGGCACCAGCGGCCCGGCTATGAACGCGGCGAGGATGAGAATCCAGCCGAGGACGTTCTTGAGAATCAGCCAGACGTAACCGCCACGAAAGCGATCCCACCGCGAGCGCGAAGCAGGGTGTGGGTGCAAATCCATTTCCATCGCGAGATTTTATCTGAAACAACCGAGTCCGACATTGCTCCGGCGAAGTGGTCTAACCCAGCTCAGAGACGCCGCATGTCAAGGCAGAGAGTGCGCTTCCAACGCAATAAACGAGATGAAATGGCCCTTTCAGCCGGAGTTCATGGTTCAACGTCATACTCTACTTCGTGATCTTGATCGATTCCCCTCGGTGAGCCGCGCATCGCGAGTACGCTCGCAGACGCGCGGCCGAATTGTTTGTTGGAGACAAAAAATGGAGATTCTGGCTTTTGTGAATCCGATTCTGGCCGCGGCGGGCTATTCCCTTCTCTATCTTCTGCTGGGCGGCGGTCTCGGCGGTGCGATTGTGATCTACATCATCGCCAAGATGCTGAAGAAATGAACGGCCGAGGGGTCTAGTCGATAAAGATCGCGAGCTTCAAAGGTTCCACCTCTATCAGCACCAACCGCTTCCTTACGGGCGCGGCTCTGTTTTACGATTGGGCTTCGACAGCCTGTTCCCAGCGGGCGTTCAAGTCTTTCAACGCCACTCGAAGAATGTCGTACTCGTTGTGCAACTCGCGCAGCCGCGACTGGTCCTTCATGAACGCCGGGTCGGCGAAGGCCGCCTCGATTTTCTTGATGCGCGTTTCGTGGGCGATGATCTGGGCCTCGATGTCCTCGATGCGCTGGCCGGCGTACTTCGAGCGGCTTTTCTTTTTTTGCGCGGCGCCGCGGCGCTCGACTGCCTCGCGCTCGGCACGGACATCGGCCCGCTTCTGCTCTTCGGCGCGGCGATCGGCGTTCTGGCGCTGATCGACGATTTCGGCATAGGTCGACCAGTTGCCGTCGACGATCTCGTGCTCGGTGCGGGCGCGCAGCACGAGCAGGCGCGTGGCGATCTTGTCTAGAAAATACCGATCGTGGCTGACCATCAGGATGCTGCCGGTGTAGTCGGTCAGCGCCTGCTCGAGCGCCTCGCGCGCCGCGATGTCCAGATGGTTCGTCGGCTCGTCGAGCACCAGCACCTGCGGGTTTCGCCAGACCAGCCCGGCCAGCAGCACCCGCGACTGCTCACCGCCCGAGAGATTGCCGACGCGCTTGAAGACCTCGTCGCCGCGAAAGAGAAAGAGCGCCAGAAACTTGCGGGCCTCGGCTTCCCGGGCCTCCGGACGGGCCAGCCGTACGGTTTCGATGACCGAGAGCGCAGGGTCAAGGTCGCGATGCTCCTGATCGTAGTAGCCGACCGACAGATTCTGAAACAGGCGAACCCGGCCAGCATCGGGCTCCAGCTTCCCCAGCAACATGCGCAGGAGTGTCGTCTTTCCGACACCATTCGGACCGATGATGCCGACCTTTTCGCCGACGGTCATCTCGAAATCCAGATCGCGGATGAGCTGGATGTCGCCGAAGCCCTTCGACGCGTTCTCAACGCGCACGACCATGTTCCCGCCCTTGCCGTGCTCCTTGAACCGCAGCTTCATCTTCGCATCATGATGCTCCGGCCGGTCGAGGATTTCGCCGCGCTCCGCCATGTTGGCGAGCAGCTTCTGCCGGGCGCGGGCCTGCTTGGCGGAATCCTTCGCGAAGCGGGCGCGGTCGATGTAGTCCTTCTGATGGACGATCCACTCGCGCTGCTTGTCGTACTCGCGTTCGGCGGCAAGGAGGCGGATGCGCTTGGCCTCGACGTAGTTTGTGTAGTTCGTGGGATACACGCTGACGTCGTGCGCCTCGACCTCGATGATTTTCGAGACCACGCGGTCGAGCAGGTAGCGGTCATGGGAGATCACCACCGCGCCGCCGCGATACAGCGCCAGGTATTTTTCCAGCCAGGCCGTCGCGTCGATGTCGAGGTGGTTGGTCGGCTCGTCGAGCAGCATCATGTCCGCGCCGCCGAGGAGCATCTTGGCGAGCGAGGCGCGGCACTTCTGCCCGCCGGACAGAACGCCGACCGGCTGCTGATATTCCTCGGGCGCAAAGCCGAGTCCGCCGAGCACTTCGCGGATGCGAATCTCGTAGGAATAACCGCCGCGGGTTTCGAATTCGGCGTGCAGCCGGTTGTATTTCTCCAGGAGTGCCGGCTCTTCGGCCGTGCCGTGGACGTGTGCGATCTGCTTGGAGAGCGCCTGCAACTGCTCTTCCAGCTCGCGCTGGCCGGCCACCGCCTCGCCGACGACGTCGATGAGCTTGCCGTCGTGAGGGAGGTCGGGCTCCTGCGGCAGATAGCCGACGGAGAGTCCCCTTGTTTTGCTCACGGTGCCGCTGTCGGGCGGCTCGATGCCGGTGATGATCTTGAACAGCGTCGTCTTGCCCGATCCATTGGCGCCGACGAGGCCGACTTTTTCGCCCTTGTAGAGTGACAACGATATGTCATCCAGGACGGTCTTGCCCGCGTAGGTCTTGACGACGTTTTGAAGGGAGATCGCGGACATTTGGAGAGTATAGCCGAATGCGCGGGGAGGCGGAGAATGGGTCCTGATCGGCGGCGCCTGGTCCGCTGCCTCCTAGGACGCCGAAGCGAACAGTTCGCGGGACGCCTGCGGTTGAATGACGCGGGCAGATTCGGGCTGCACGCGCGGGGCAAAAAGAACCAGAGCCGCAACAATCAGACCGCCGGCCATCAGCAGAAACACCGGCTGCAAGGCGTGATCCATGAACAGGTCGATCAGGCCGTGCCGCTGCGCCCAAAGCTCGTACTGCCGGATGCGATCCGGCCAGGTGGCGGGAATCTTGAGCACGCTCTGATGGGCGGGCTCGCCGGCGCGCTCGGCGGGCATGATGGCAAAGTGCGACGGCAGGACGTTGACGGTTTCTTCGCTCGGGTTGTTGTAGTGAAGATCGAGCACCGCGAGCCGCTCGTTCACGGTCGCGTCCTCCTTGAAGGCCTGCACCAACGCCTCCTGACGAACGAGTTCCTTCTCCAGATCGGCGGTGACGAGCTTGAGCTGCGTCTCATCAGCGAGGAGCTGGCAGTGATCGCGAATAAGCGGGAACAGCACGACCGGCATGAACAGAACAAAGGCCGCCAGCGTGAACACGACAAACATCATCCGATGGCCCAGCGGCGACGAAGTCGCCGGAAGCGGCGTGTCAGGGGCCGGATTGTCCAACCGCTGATTCAAAGTCGGTTCCGAAAGAAGCGTGAAAAATTGAGAATGTAGAATGTAGAATGATGGAACTTGCGGCACGTTGCTCTCTTTCTACATTTTACATTCTTCATTCTCAAATCCCTACTTATTCCACAACTCGCCGCCATACTTCGCCTGGTCGCCGAGATGCTCTTCGATGCGCAACAACTGATTATATTTCGCCAGCCGATCCGTCCGCGACAGACTGCCGGTCTTGATCTGGCCCGCGTTGGTGGCCACCGCGATATCGGCGATGGTCGTGTCCTCGGTCTCACCGCTGCGATGGCTGATGACCGCCGTCCAACCATTCCGCATGGCGGTCTGCACGGCGTTCAGGGTTTCGGTCAGTGTGCCGATCTGATTCACCTTGATGAGAATGCTATTGCCGGCGCTCTCGGCGATGCCGCGCTTCAGCCGCTCGGTATTGGTCACGAACAAATCGTCGCCTACCAGTTGCACCCGATCGCCCAGCCGCGCCGTCAGTTTCTTCCAGCCGTCCCAGTCGTCCTCCGCCAGTCCATCCTCCAGACTGCGTATCGGCCACTGCCGGCATTTTTCGCCCCAATAATCAATCAGTTCGTCCGAGCCGGCGATCCGGTTCGGATTGCTCTTATAGAATTTGTATCGGTCCTTCGCCCCCGCGTCGTTCGCCAGCTCGGTGCAGGCCGGATCGAGGGCGAACCACACCTGCTCGCCGAGCTTGTAGCCCGCCCGCTCGACGGCCGTGGCGATGACCTCAAAAGCCTCATCGTTCGACTTCAGGCTGGGGGCATACCCCCCCTCGTCGCCGACCGCAGTGTTATAGTTTTTCTCGTGAAGCACCTTTTTCAGCGTGTGGAAGATCTCCGAACCCCACCGCAGGGCTTCGCTGAAGCTCGGTGCGGCCCAGGGTTGAATCATGAATTCCTGAAAATCCACGGTGCTGTCTGCGTGCCGGCCGCCGTTGAGCACGTTCATCATCGGAACCGGCAGCACGTTGGCATTCGCCCCGCCGAGATAGCGGAACAGCGGCAGGCCGCAGGACTGGGCCGCGGCGTGGGCGGTGGCCAGCGAGACCGACAAGATCGCGTTGGCCCCCAGCTTGGTCTTGTTCGGCGTGCCGTCGAGGTCGATCAGCGCCGCGTCGATCGCCTCCTGATCGGTGGCATCCAAACCGACGACGGCCTGCGCGATCGCCTGATTCACATTGGCGACGGCCTTCAGGACGCCCTTGCCGAAGTATCGTTTCTTGTCGCCATCGCGCAGCTCGACGGCCTCATGCTCCCCGGTGGAAGCTCCGCTCGGCACGATGGCCTGCCCGGACGAGCCATCCTCGAGGACGACGATGGCTTCAACCGTGGGATTTCCGCGGGAATCAAGGACTTCGCGGCCCTGAATATGAACGATTTCAGTGCTCATTTTGCCTGCATCGCCTGGCTGAAAGGTTACAGGTCTATCGGCGGCGAGCGAAATGTAGAAGAACCGGAAGGGCTTGACAAGATCACCCGCAGGAATTGCGCTACGCCTGCGCGAGTGCATCTTTCTGATGCCGATGTTCGTATATAATAGGTGTGGTGGGTCCATGAGCCAGTAATGGCGGTTGGCATCAGGATCGCTATAATTTCGCAATCTGGCGAACAAAAATGGGCTTATTGCGAGAGAAGGAGATAAATCGAATGAACCAGGAATTCAGCCAAACGTCGCCGGTTGTTCCGGTGATTGCCCTCGATGCCGGCGCGCGGGGCCAGTTTATCGGTCGGACGTACGCTCACCTGTTGGGTGCGATCCTGCTCTTCACGGGGCTGGAGTTCGTTTACTTTCAAACCGGCGCGGCCGAGCGGATTTTCGCCATGGTCGCGGGGACGAGCTGGCTCCTGGTGCTGGGGGCCTTCATGCTGGTGTCCTGGCTGGCCAGTCGGACGGCTCACATGACCCGCTCGTTCGGGGCCCAGTATCTCGCGCTGGCCGCCTATGTGACCATGTGGTCGCTGATCTTCGTGCCGCTGCTGATGGTGGCCGAGATTTACGCCGAAGGGGCGATACAAAGTGCCGCGCTGACGACGATCGTCGGTTTCGCCGGTCTGACGTGCATCGCCTTCGGCACGCGAAAGGACTTTTCATTCCT
>DATMEE010000284.1:0-2976 GCA_035557035.1 Phycisphaerae bacterium | reverse complement strand
TTGCTCTATCTTTTTTCGAGTGTCTGGGTCTCCTGCAAACCAAACCAAGGTACTTAGGCGCTGTACGCCATCGACCACTTCCCATGTGCTGTCCGTATTGGTGGCCATAAACAAGCTGGGAACCGGGATGCCGAGCATGAGGGATTCGATGAATTGGGAACACTGCGTCTCGTTCCAGCGGAATTTTCGCTGATACTTTGGAGAAATCCGGATTTGGTCTGTACGCATGTATAGTCCCAAGTTCCTTGGAATCTCATTGTGATAGACTTTGGCGGCATTTTCCACCCCTCGACGCGCCCCGTTTTGGGCGAGGGCGGTCGAGGGGTGGAAAATGTCGGGGTTGATTTCAAGAAGGACGACGATGGGATGACACCAATGGGAAGGCAATCGAATCTGACGCTGGAACAACGAACCGAGGCTGTGCTGTCGCTGCTGCGGCGTGAGGAGTCGGGCGTGAAGATCGCCCGGCGGTACGGCATTTCCGAGCCGACGCTCTATCGCTACCGGGACATCTTCCTCGACGCCGGCAAGGCTGGTCTGGCTCATGGCAACGGTCAGGCTGATCCAGCCCGCCGCGAGGTGGCCGAGCTCAGGAAGCAGCTGGCCCAGCGCGATCAGGTGATCGGCGAGATCACCATCGCCAATCGCATTTTTAAAAAACTTTCGGGCGAGTGCCCCTGAACGATCAGACCCGCGGCCTGGTTCAGGACGGGTTGCAATCTCAATCGCGTACGCGCCTGACAGGTGTGCTGCAATGGCTGGCCATCGAAACATCCAGTTGGTATCACCGGCCCAGGCCCGAGCGAAAGCGTCCCGGTCCTGCGCCGCGGCCGATCCCTGCATCCATCGACGCCGCGGTGGTAAGCATGGCCACGACCAATCCCTGGTACGGCTACAAGCGTATCGCGGTGATGTGCCGGCGCGCCGAGCAGGCCGTCACCAATCGACAGTGCTATGTGGTCATGAAACAGCATGGATTGCTGCAAAAGCCCAGGCCTCGGGACGCGGAGTTGTATCAGGCGGCCAAGCTGTTCGAGTTGCTGCCGGAGGGTCCCAACGACTTGTGGCAGATGGACGTCACCTACATTCATGTTCCCGGCTTCGGCTGGCACTTTGCCGTGACGGTGATCGACTACTATTCGCGCTATCTGCTGGCGGCCTATCTGACCTCCAGCTACAGCGCCATGGCCGCGACCGAGGCCCTGAGCATGGCCCGGCGCCAGGCCGAGCAGTTGTGCGGTCCGCTGAAGCGTCCGCCGTTCCTGGTGACCGACAACGGGCCGAGCTTCATCGCCCGACGGTTCGTGGCCTTCACGCGCGACGACTACCGGCAGGTGCGAATCCGCTATCGCACGCCGACGCAGTTGGGTCTGCTGGAGCGGTTTCACCGGACGTTGAAGGAGGAGGAAGTGTACTGGCGCCTCTACGACAATCCGGCCCACGCCCGGGACTGTCTCGCCGAATTCCGCGAGCGTTACAACCGCCTGCGGCCGCACTGGGCCCTGGTGCCGGCCGCGGGTGGCGATCCGGTGACACCGGAGGAAGTGTATCTCGGCCAGGTCACGCCCCAACTGCCGCGCTGGCAGGGCTGGGCCCGAGCCGCCAAAGAGAAGCTGCAAAAACTAACCCAGGCCGCGGCGTAGCGGCCAAGAGTCTCTCACAAAAAACCGTCCCGAGATTCCAGTTGAACTGCGAGCCAAGACAGTCGTCATCCAGTTCGGCGCGTATCTGCAATCCCGTCGTAGTCTTGGTACTTCCGATGAGTTGAACAATCACGGCATAGCTCGTCAGGGGACGGCCGCGCCAGTTTTGCGTGATATGACAGAACATGCGATGTTCGATTTTGTTCCACTTGCTCGTGCCTGGCGGAAAGTGACAGATCGTCAGGCGCAGTCCCAGATCATCCGCCAAATCCTGCAGCGCCACCTTCCATAGTCGCGTGCGGCTGCTGTTGCTGCCGCCGCAGTCCGCGGTGATCAGCAACTCCGTCGCATCCGGGTAGCGCTTCCGGCCCATCTTCCGCCACCAGCGCTTGATGCTCGCCGTCGCGAATCGCGACGTATCGTGATCGATGCCGACGCTCACCCAGCCTTCGTTACGGTGCAGGTCATACACGCCGTACGGAATCGCCTTCTTCATCTTCGGATCCGGGAAGTCATGCGTGCGGACCTCCTCCGGCCGCCCACGCGGCCGCCACTCCCGGCCGCCATTCTTGAAATCACCCACCAATTCCTTCTTTTTCGTGTCCACCGAGATCGCCGGCTGACCTCGCCGTTGAAAGACCATCACCTGCTCGTTGATGTACCCGAATTGAGCGTTGCGGTCCGGATGAGACTCGCCTTCGCGCGTCTTGAGATTGGCCTGCAAGCTGAACTCCTGCTTCTTGAGTGCCTTCGCCACCGTGCGTGGGCCCACCCGGAATCCTTGACGAGCCAATTCGGCCGCCAGATGGTACGTACTCTTGCACGTCCAGCGCAAGGGCGACTCGGGATCACCCCGCGCCGTCGGCTCGACCAGACGCATCAACGCCTTCGCCAATCCCGCCTGGGTCTCCTCTGCACGCTTGCGACCAGCGCCAGGCTCGCGAATCCTCTCGCGCGGCAGAACTTCGCCGCCCGACTCCATCGCGGCCAGTTCCTTCAGTCCCCGATCCACTGTCGCCGACGACATGCCCGTCGCCGCCATCACCACCGCAATGCCGCCGCGACCCAGCGACCGCGCTTCTGTCGCCACCCATAAACGCCGCGAACGCTCGTTCAGCATCGCGCTCATCGATCGATACTTGTCTCTGACCCATTCCACGAGTCCAACATCTGGCATATCCTCTTAATCGGAGAATTCACCCCGAAACCGTTTAGATTATTTCTGCGCAACTCCTTAGTGCCGCAAAATTCAAGCAGAAATGCCTCGCGATCCTCGATTCGGTCGGTCCGGAGGGGATCGTTATTACGAAACGGGGCAAACCCGTCGCCAAGC
>DATMEE010000283.1:0-6805 GCA_035557035.1 Phycisphaerae bacterium | reverse complement strand
GTCCTTCCGCAGCAGCACCCCCAGCGGCGTCGTGTAGTAATTGTGAATGTACGCCGCGTACTCGTCGATCGCACTCTTCCAGTCGCGCCCGCCGTTCTCGATCTCGCGCAGCTTGTAGAACACTCCGTCGATGCCGCCCTTGTGCCGCGTCACCATGTCGGCGATGAGAATCTCCTCGGCGAGCGAGCGAAGGTCCTTCCACTCCGCTTCCCGGTCGTGAAACACCACCCGGTGCAGTTGCTCGATCCGCCGCAGAATCCGGTGCAGGTAGTCGTGCTCGTGAATCGCCCGGCGAAGTTTGTCGAATTGTTCAGCCGTCACCGTGTACATGCCGACGTAAGACGTTAAGGCAAACGTCCGCCGTCGCAAGGCCGCGATCAGAAGCCGCGATCGCCAGCGAGGGGGCACGGGAGCATGGCTTTGACCCTCTCATGCACCAGCCATAAACTCAATCGTATCCTTTAGTTCCACGGATGGGCTGACCTATACCCCGTGCGCACCGCGACGGGAAAGTGAGATTTCCAGCCTTGCCCACGCTTCTCGTATTACAGGGACCCGACAAGGGCCAGCGGTTCCGCCTTTCCGACAAGCAGTCCCTGCTTATCGGCCGCGCCAGCCGCATGACCCCCCTCACCGACTACTCGGTCTCGCGCAAGCACGCCGAGATTCGCCAGCGCGGCCGCGGCTGGGAGCTCGCCGACCTGCGCTCCGCCAACGGCACCTACCTCAACGAGAAGCGTCTCGAACGGCCCACGCGCCTCAAGGACGGCGACCAGATTCGCCTCGGCGGCACCCTCTTCGTCTGGGACGGCAGCGAAGAGCGGCCGATTCAATCCGGCTCGACGACCATCGCCACCGGCGGGGTTGACCTCGATGCCGGCGGCGGCGACGAGCCGTCCATCATCGGATCGGTCGCATCGAGCGACGACAGCATGATCCTGGCCACGCCCGCGGCCGCGGAAGCGGTCCGCTCGTGGCGCGTCATCTCCGCGCTGCTTGAGGCCGTCGGCGCTGCATTGACGCCAAAGCAGCTCGCCGAGCGCGTCCTCGATGTCGCCTTCGACGAAGTGCCGGCCGACCGCGGCTTCATCCTGTTGCGTGATGAGAAGACCGGCCAATATGAGACTGAGGCGGTTCGCTCGCCGGACGAGACCAGCGAGAAAATGACCGCCAGCCGAAAGATCGTGGACCACGTCATCGCCAAGCGCGAAGGCGTGCTCTGCTCGAACGCGATGAGCGACGAGCGATTCGCCGGCGACGGCGACGGCATCAAGGCCATTGGCCTGAAGAGCGTGATCTGTGCCCCCGTCATGGCACACGACGAAACCATCGGCGTCATCTATGTCGACTGCGCCATGGCCAAGCACATCTACACCGAAGAGCAGCTCCGCCTCGTCGCGGCCATCGGACAGATGGCGGGGCTCGCGATCGAAGACGCCCGGCTATTGAACGAGCGCGTCCGGACCGAGCGCCTCGCGGCCGCCGGCGAAACGGTTGCAGCGCTTTCCCACTACATCAAGAATGTTCTTCAAGGCCTGCGCGGCGGATCGGACGTGGTCGAGACCGGAATTCGCGCGACAAAAATGGAAACCGTCGAGCAGGGCTGGGAAATCGTCCGCCGCAATCTCGAAAACATTCAATCCCTCACCATGAACATGCTCGCCTTCGCCAAGCAGCGCCAGCCGCGCCGCGAACCGGTGCAGCTCGCCGCCGTGCTCGACGACATCATCAAACTCGTGAGTCATCGCGCCCAGGAAAAAGGCGCCGCTCTCAACGCCGAGCTCGATCGCGACATTCCCGCGGCGCCGGTGGACAAGCATGGCTTCGAGCAAGTCGCCATGAACATCATCACCAACGCGATTGATGCCGTCCCACGGCTGGTGGGCGTGGTCAACATCCGGCTTACACATGACCTCGAACAAGACGCCGCCGTGCTGACCGTCGGCGACAACGGCCCGGGCATTCCCCGGGAAATCCGCGAGCGCATATTCGACGGGTTCTATTCCACGAAGGGCCACGGCGGCACCGGACTGGGCCTTGCCGTCGCGAAAAAGGTGATCGAGGAGCACGGCGGCGACATCACCGTGACATCCGTTGAGAAGGAAGGCACGCTGATCCGGGTGATACTCCCGCTCTCGCCAGGCCCGCCCGTGGACAGCGCCGAAACACAAGGCCCAGGCCGTCGCCTGGCCGAGCCGCTCACGTAGAATAATCGCCATAGCCAACCGAAAATCGCCGGGATACGATCTCCCGGTCGGTTCACATCGGCTCCATCGGCAAGGAGACGCTATGTCGCTGGTTCGAGACGTGCTTGGAAACAAGGGCGGCCAGGTCTGGAAAGTCGAGAAGGATTCCAGCGCCCTCGACGCCGCCAAAATCATGCACGAGAAACACATCGGATCCGTCGTCGTGGTCAGTGGTGAGAAGATCGTCGGCATCTTCACCGAGCGCGACCTGATGAATCGCATCGTCGCGGAAGAGCGCGATCCCGCGAACACGCCGGTCGGCACGGTGATGACCGAGCGCGTCGCAATCTGCACGCGCGACACGAGCCTCGAGACCTGCCGCGGCGTCATGACGCGCAATCGACTCCGCCACCTGCCGGTTGTCGAAGAAGGCCGGCTTGTGGGCATCATCTCCGCCGGCGACATCTTCGCCCGCGAGCTGAAGGACCAGCAAGATACGATTCAATACCTGCACGATTACATGGTGGGGCCCAACTAATCCTCGTTATTCCTTCGCCAGCGGCTCTCAACGCTGTCGATCGGCGCGCCGCGCCATTTTCGTTGACATCCCGAGCCTATAACGCCTAAATTGGAAGGCGGGGCAGAATATTTTGAGTGGGTGGATGTTGCTCTCCAGGCGGTTTTCCAACCTGTGACCATGTAAGCCGCGGCAGTCCCCGGAATCTTCGGCAAGAGCCGTAGTCCCCCGTTCGAATTTGATTAACGGATAAGAGGCGTGGTCCCCTTGCCTTTTATGATCAACGCCCGCGTGCAAGCTGGCGCTTATATCGAGGAGAAAGCGGTGATTCAATCTTATTGCTGGAAGCGTTCGCACGCCGTGCAGTTTTACGCGGTTGTCGTCACAGCGCTTTCATCGTTAAGCGCCGTCAATGGCCTTGCTGAAGAGCCACGGCGGAAACCGTCGGCCGAGGAATCTCTGCTATCGCAGAAGGCTCCGCTGGACGACGCATCGAGTGCAGCAAACAGCACATCACTCGTTGAGCAAGCCAAAGTAGCTTTCGGTCTTACCGACGCGTGGATTGCTCCGCTGCAGCTTCCGCCTGATTTTGAGAATTCGCTCGAAGTGACCGTCCCGATCGATTCAGAAAACCTCACATTGGAACTTTGGAACCACTCCGTCCGCGCCTCCCACTTCAAGCTGCTGGTTCAAGTCGAAGACGGCTCTTATATCGAAGAGCAACCTGCGCCGGAGAGGACTCTCCGCGGTTTCGCGCCAGAATATAACGGCAGCGTGGCGGCTGGATCGCTCCTCGATGACGGTCTCTATCTGACCATTCTTCTCGGTGACGGCCGGGAATACTGGGTCGAGCCGCTCGCTTCAAAACTGCCCCTAGCTGCTCCCAATCTTCACGTGGTTTATCGAGCCGAGGATGTGTTGAGTTCAGGAGGCTCGTGCGCCACCGAGGCGGCCGAAATGAGCGGAGCGCCGGCCTGGGAAGAAGGCGCGCCGCGCGGGGCGGCCTGCGGCACGGGCATTTGCTTCGCGGAGTTGGCGACGGACGCGGATTTCGAATACTTCCAGGATTGGGGCTCGACGACCGCGGTTCAGAACCGAATTCAACTGGTCGTCAACTCGATGAACGTCAGATACGAGCAGGATGTCGATATCACTCACGTCGTATCGGCCATGGTGGTGCGGACTTCAGACGCGACCGACCCATATACCAGCACACAGAGCAACACATTGGTCGGTCAGGTGCGCACCGAGTGGAACACGAATCTGGACGACGTTCCGCGCGATCTCACTCAACTGTTCACCGGAAAAGAAATCGCCGGCTCTACGATCGGCCAGGCATTCAACATTGCCATTGTCTGCACCGATCAGGCCTATAGTTATGCCCAGTCCGACTGCTGCGGATCGCTGGCCTGCGCAACGGTGCTTCACGCGCATGAGAACGGACACGTCTGGGGTGGCTTCCACTGCAATCCCTGCGGGGCGACCATCATGTCTACGCCCCTGGAGTGCAGCGCGACCTCGTTCAGCGCGGTCAACATCACCGAAATCTCGAACCATCGCGATTCGCGAACCTGCCTGGCAACGGGCGGGGCAGGTTTGACGCCGCCTTTCGTCGATGACTTTCCAACCACCACGCTGGATGCGACCAAATGGAACAATGTGGTCAACGCCTCTTCAAACTCCGCCGGAAACATTGAGCCCAGCGCTCCGAATTCTCTGAATATCGACGGCAACGATTCGATCACGTCCGTGCCGATCGATTTGACCCACGCCAACCCGGCGACGTTTTCTTACTGGTGGCAGCGGACCGGCAGCGGCGATTCACCCGAAAACGGCGAAGACCTGAACGTCGAGTATCTGAACAATTTGAACGCATGGACATTGCTGGTGGCGCACCCCGGCCAGGGGTCCGACACGGAACCTTATCAATTTGCCACCCATACCCTGCCCGCCGATGCCAGACACGCGTTCTTGCGGCTGCGCTTTCGCGGGACGTCAACGGCGACCAACGGCACCGACGACTTTTTTGTCGACGATGTAAATCTTGATCCCGGCGACATCTTCCCGCCGGCTCCCAATCCAATGGCGTTCCTCGTCGCTCCCGCCCCAAGTCCTGGCGATTCGGCTCATGAGCTGTCCATGGAGGCGGTCGAGGCGACGGACGCGACAGGCCCCGTGCAGTACTTCTTTCAGCGAACCAATGGACCGCCCGCCGGAAACACAAGTGGCTGGCAGACGCAACGGACCTGGCTCACCACCGGGCTGGCCCCGAACACGACGTACGCTTTACGGGTGAAGGCCAGAGACAACGTAGTACCTCCGAATGAAACGGCCTATTCGTCGATCACCGTCGGCCACACCGCAATCGAGACGCCGACGGGCGTCTCCACCAGCGATGCCGGCGCCAACCAGATGACGTTGACCGCAACAGGGCCATTAACTTCCCTGGCAAGCTCCCTCTCGGGTCTATTCTTTGAAGTGTTGGATCCCTTATCGCAGCCTGCCGGGGTCGGGGCGAACATTTGGACGCAGAACAGCTTGAGTGCATCGATTACGGTCACAGGCCTGTCGTCGCTGACCACCTACAGCGTTCGCGTCAAAGCGCGCAACCGAAGCGGCGTCGAAACGCCGTTCACGTCTGCGATCAACGTCGCCACGATAGACGCCCTCTTCACCCCCGGCGCGCCGACCCTCAGCGGTGCTACGGCCACGACACTTCAGTTGACCATCGACGTCAATGGAAACACCCCAGCCCGGGAATACGCCATCCAATGCACCGGGAGCAGTCCGGCCGATCCCACCTGGGATGGCCAATATGTCGACCAGGCGACGGGCGCCCCCGTCGCGCCGGCTTCGTGGGAGACGGCGGGCGATCCCGTCACCGTCACGCAGTTGAACCCGAACGTCGAATACCAGTTCGCCGTCAAGGCGCGCAACGCGGAAGGCACGATCGAAACTTCGTTTGGTCCTGAGAGCAGTGCCGTAACCATGGCCCTTACCCCCGCGGCTTTGTCCGTCGAACCCAGTCCGCTGCATACGGCCGTATTGAACGTCGTGCCGGATGCCGATCCGGCGCTAGACAACTCCACGGTGGCCGAATTTGCCATTCGCTGCGCGGCGTCCGACCCCACTGATGCAAATTGGGCCGGCAAATACGCCTCCGAGTCCGGACATCCCAGCGCAACGGCAGTCTGGCGGACCGACGCCGATTGGGGCGCGACGTCCGTCAACGGTCTTCAACTCGAAACCGCCTATGAATTTCAGGTGAAAGCGCGAAACCAGGACGGCATCGAGACGCCGTTCGGAGAGGGGTCTTTGTTCACCACCGGTTCCGACTGCAACGCCAATGCAATCGCCGATGCCGCGGAACTGGCCGGATGCGGCGGCGATCCCGCGTGCGCCGACTGCAATCAGAACGGCCGCCCCGACTCGTGCGATCTGGGCCTCGACATCGAGCAGTGGGCAAGTCAGGTAATCGACTTCAGCTCGCAATTTCCCGATCTGCTTCCGAGCTACGGAGCCATTCAGGCAATCGGCGAACCGGACGTGAGCGCCTACGCTGACAGCCCGCTGGCCTGGACGCCCGCCGGTGCGGACGACGGATTGGAGCATATCACCGTCGGATTTGATGCGCCCGTCTTCGCGAATGGCGCCGTCGTTCGCGAGAACTACAACAACGGATTCGTCGTCCGACTCGACGCCGTGAAACTCGACAATTCCCTCGTCGAAGTATGGCCCCTCGCCAGCGGACAATCAGATGATAGTGCCCCGGGCGCCGTCGCCGATTTCACAGTAACCTGGTCGGAAACCTCATACCTGGTGAAGGGAATTCGCGTCACCATCGACACGACTCACATCGCCGGCGATTACGAGGAGATTGATGCCATCAAGCTGCTCGGTCGCACCGTCGCGACTGAGTCGGATGCCGATTTGAATAATATTCCCGACTCCTGCGAGCAAGCCACGGGCGCGTGCTGCGTCACCGGCTCGTGCGGCCTCGAAACCGAAAACGGTTGTGCGACACTCGGCGGCGAATATCTAGGCGACGATTCCGTTTGCGAGCCCAGCCCGTGCGCCCCTGAGTGTTTGCTGGAAGGCGATA
>DATMEE010000282.1:0-4615 GCA_035557035.1 Phycisphaerae bacterium | reverse complement strand
CCGTTCCGTCATCGTCGAATCCTTTCTGGAAACCTTAGTCGCGCTATCCGAACCCCGCACGGCTCTCGCCGCCGCGTGGCAGTGCGCGACTCGATATCGCGCTTTCAGAACCCCCCACGGAAGTGGGGGGCACGGCGTCCTACCCCAATAGTTGGTGGGTGCCGAAACAACCGTTGTGCGCGCCGGACGCTATCCACGCGAAATCGGCTACCCCATGCGTCACGCCCGATATTATACACCGGCTCTGACCAGCGACCAAACAAACAGAGCCACGCCCGTTAGGTCCCCTCAGGTCTCTTCGCCCCGAGGGCGCACGATGGTTGCCAGAGGCTTTAGCCTCTGGAATAGGTGCCCCATTCTCTCCCGCCCGAGGGCGGACGAGGCGCGTAGGGTGGGTCGGCCTCTTGACCCACCAAATCGCGAACGGACTCCCAAGCATGCACGCCCCTTCAACGCGATTAGAATTATTCCAATGCGTGTCTCCAAAACCCCTCAACAATCCACAGCCCGCGCCTACGCTTTTCGCACCGACCCGCGCCCCCAAGACTTCAACGCCATCCTGCAACTGCACCGCGACGTCTACGCCCGCGAGCACGGCTTCGATGCCACCTTCGAGACACACGTCGCCGGACCGCTGTCCGAGTTCATGAAGGGCGACCAATCCGGCGGCCGCCTCTGGCTGGCCACGCCGCGCGAAGACTCAGCGGACGACGCCGGCCTCGCCGGCTGCATCGCCATCGTCCGCGCCTCCGAAACTGCCGCCCAGCTCCGCTGGTTCGTCGTCGCCTCGCACCATCGCGGCCGCGGTCTCGGCACGTCGCTGCTGAACGAAGCGCTCGCCTTCTCTCGCGAGCAGGGCTACCAATCCGTGTTCCTTTGGACCGTCAGCGTCCTCCACGCCGCCGCCCGCCTCTACGAAGCCGCCGGCTTCCGAAAAGTCGAAGAGCACCCGCAAGTATTATGGGGAATCTCGCTCGCCGAGCAGCGCTACGAAATGGTTCTGAATCCGTAGGGTGGGTCGGCCGTTTGACCCACCATTTTTCCGCACGATCTAATAAAAAAAGGTGGGTCGATAAGGCCGACCCACGCTTCGCGCTGCGCTTCCCCCGATTCCAAACGATTACGATCCCAGCAGTACATCCGTGAACAACTGCAAATCCAGTCCATTCACCGCCGTATCCCCATTCAAATCCCCGTTGTGGAGCTGGCACCCCGGAAAGCTCGTGCCGTACAGCAGCGCCTGCACCATCCCGTCCACGTCCAGCAGTGTCAACTGCTCGTCGCAATCCATGTCCCCGCTGCCGCAGGCGCCGTAAATCACCATGCCGCCCCACGACGCTCCGACGAAAATCCGATTTCCAGAAATCATCACCGATTGCGCCGAGTGCGGCGTCCATGCCTGATCGACGACCACCGGAACGGCCGAATCCGACACGTCCACCACCGCCACACCCTCGTCACTGTCCGCCAGGTAACACCGATTCCCGCTCACCGCAACGGCCGTCGCCGACCCCGGCGTATCCACGCTTCCTGCAAGAACGGGCGAAGCCGCGTTGGAGACGTCGATAATCTGTAATCCATTCCAGGCGTCGGCCACGTAAGCCAGCGAGCCGCTCACCACCACGGCCCCCGCGGCCCCCGGCGTGTCGTATGAACCGATGATAAAAGCGCCCGCCGGATTCACGACGTTCGCGACCTGCAAGCCCATGTGCCAATCCGCCACATAGGCAATCCCGCCGATCACGTCCATGTCATATAGCCTGGCGTGTCCAGCGTGCCCGCGAGGAACGGCGCCGCCTTGTTCGCGATGTTGATGATCCGCACGCCGTTCTCGTCGTCGGCGATGTAGGCGTAATTCCCCTCGACCTCCAGCCGGCTGCCGCCCACGGTATTCAGGGAGCCGAGCAGGCTTGGCGCGGCCGGATTCGCCAGGTTCAAAACGAAGAACCCGCTGTAATAGCCAAGTGCGTAAAGGAAATTGCCCTGCACCCGCACGTCGCTCAGCCCGTCCACCAGATCGATCGACGACAGTTTGACCGGCGCGGCCGCGTTCGCGACGTTGAAGACCTCCAGTTTGTCATGCCATGCCGCGGCATAGGCATAGTTCCCCAAGACCGCGATCCCGCCGACCGCGCCGCCGCCCTGCATGGTGCTGGCCAGCGTGGGCACCGTGGGTACCGAGATGTTGATCAGCGTCGAGTTCGTGTCGTTCGCCGTGCAGACGTAGTTGCCCGACAGCGCCACGTCGGAGGTGTTTCCGCCCGTGTAGTACGAACCCATGACCCACGGCGCGGTGGGCGACGCGACATTGATGACGATCATTCCCGCCGTCCCGCCCGCGACGTACACGCGCGTACCCGAGAGCACGAGGCGATAGCCGTATCCGCCGAAGCCGACGCTGCCCACACCCACCATCGCCGCCGGGTTGGCGACGTTGATGATGATCAGCCCGGCATACCCATGGGCCACGTACGCATAATTCCCCGAAACCACCACGTCGCGAACCCCGCCGTCCATGCCGTAGGTTCCCAGCACCGCCGGCGCCGCCGGATTCACGATGTTCACCACCTTCAAACTATTGTCGTCGCAGGCCAGATAGACCAGGTTTCCCACGATGGTCAGGCCCATCGCGCCGGGAGCGGCCAGCGTGCCGATCACCGTCGGCGATGCCGGGTTCGCGACATCCACCACCGTCATCGCATTCCCCGCAGCAACGCAAGCCAGCCCGCCGCTCACCGCCACGTCGTTGGCCACCGGCCCGGCCACAACGCTGCCCGCCAGCAATGGCGCGGCAGAGTTGGAAATGTTCACGATGCAAAGCGCCCCCGAATCGCACCCGATGTAGGCGAAGTTGCCCGAAAGTGTGATTCCCAGAATCGGCGAAGGCAGGACGAGGGTCCCGAGCTTCACCGGGTTCGCCGGGTTGGTCGTGTTCAGAATGTTGAGCCGCGGACCGACGGCCACATAAGCCCGAGTCCCCGCATATGCCACCGCCTCGCCCGGTCCGCCCCATTGCGAAACGAAGTTCAGCGGACAATCGGCGGCCGCCTGGCCGGCGAGTCCAATGACGACGAGAGCACCCACCACGGACTGACGAATGGAATTTGAGATTGACCGAATCATGTTTTTCTCCCGGTTAGCATTCAAGCTCGGCCCATGCCGAGCAACGTCTTCCTCCTCTCTAAACCGAAAGCACCGGTCTGATCCTTAGTGCTGATGCCTGAACCTGGCCGCCAACCTCGGAGTCTCGTGAATCGCTGATAAACCCGCCTGATTTGCCGACTTGCGGCCAGTCTCGCCCGGCTGCAATACTCTCCCGGTGTTCCGACATCTTGCCTGTAGTTCCACCGCGCGGCGTTTTGTCACGCTTCTCGTGTCGTGGTGGGCCGATTCCCAGCCGGATTTCAAACCAGGAGAGTAGCCCACATGTTGATCACGAATCGCTCACCGAAGGGGACTTGCGCCCATTCCACGCTTATCGCCGCGGCCGTGTGTATCACACTCGGACTTTCGGCCCGAATCGCCTTCGCCGGCGGCAACGGCGCTTGCTGTGTCGCCGGCGGCGGCGTGCTCCAGTGCTTCGACGGAGTCAGCGAAGCCGAATGCACCGACATGGGCGGCGTGTTTCACGGCCCTGATACGGGTTGTGCCCCCGCGACGTGCAGCGGCGGCGGGCCTGGCCCGCAGGGCGCCTGCTGCGTCATGCAGACGAGTTCGAGCGCCTGCTTCAGCGCCATCGAATCGCATTGCGCCAACCAGGGCGGCACCTGGTTCGGCGAGAATTCCATCTGCGACGAAGTCATCGAGCAGTGCATGCCGGACCCTCAACCCGTGGGCGCCTGCTGCCTCGACGTGAACGGCGGCTTCGTCTTCTGCTTTGAAACCAGCCTCGATCAGTGCGGCATCTTCGACGGCGAGTTCCACGGCGAAGGCACCACCTGCGAGCAGGTCGGTTGCGTCCCCGGCGGCGGCGATCCCGTCGGCGCCTGCTGCGCCGCCGCGCCGGCCGGCAACGCTTGCGTGGAAACCACCGCGGCCCAGTGCGCTGAAGGCGGCGGCGAATACCACGGAGATGACGTGCCCTGCAGTACGGATATCTGCCCGACTGGCCCCGGCGGCCCAGTCGGCGCCTGCTGCACGACGATGGGCGGCGGTCATTTCTGTCTCGTGATTACCGCCGCGGATTGCGCCGATGTGAGCGGCCACTATCAGGGCGACGACACGGTCTGCGACGGAAGCTCATGCGATGGCGACAGCCTCGTCGTCCGCCGCACCGGCGACCTGAACGGCGACGGCGCCGCCAACCTGTCAGACGTGCCCGCCTTCACCCAGGCCCTGATCGACGCTGAATACTACGAACTGTATTACCCGCAGGGCGACCTGCTCAACGGTGACACCGACCGCAACGAGCTGGTAAACGGCGCCGACATCGCCGGCTTCGTCGAATCTATTGGCGTGAACTAGGCTGACGACTGTAAAGCACAATGCCATAAGGGTGCGGCCCGGACTTCGCCCGGGTCGCATCCTACTTCTACAACATCTCGTCGGTGGTTATCGCGATGCGTCGAAGAAACTCAGCGACGTGTAGAATCTCAGTTTGCCCGAATCTGCGAAG
>DATMEE010000281.1:0-12332 GCA_035557035.1 Phycisphaerae bacterium | reverse complement strand
TAATTCGGGTGGTTGGCGATTTCGGGGACATATTCGACGTACTGGAGCTTGTCGTTCTTATCGACGACAAAAACCGCCCGCGAATTGATGCGCAGGTCGGGGACCAGTGTGCCGTACTTCCGGCCGAAGTCGCCCTGTTTCGCGTCGCTGAACACTTTGAATCGACTGGTGTCGATCCCTTCGGCGCCGCAGAAGCGAGCCTGGGCCGTCGGCAGGTCGAAGCTGATGGTGTAGAAATCGACGTTGGGCACGCTTTCCAATTCCTTGTAGAAGCGGCGCGTCTGCTCGGCGCAGACCGGCGTGTCCAGCGAGGGCACGACGCTATAAATGCGGGCCTTGCCGGCGCCCTCGCTCAGTTTTGCGTCCGTCAGAAGATTGCTGCGGAGCACGGCGTCGGGCGCCTTGTCGCCGACCTTCAACTCCGGTCCTTCAAGATTGAGTGAATTGCCTTTGAGCGTGGATGTCCTGGCCATGATGACCTCCCATATCGGTGAACGTAACGTGGCACACTTTGCGTGGTTGATTCGGGATTCATATTAGATCGCAGGCGCGCTCTGGTCAACTCGCGAGGCCGCCTCCGAAGCGTGGCAATCGAAGGCGAGGCGTCAGACCGCTTTTGACGTTGCGTTTTGCGATAACTAGAATCTGGTTTCGCCGCACGAAGTGCGCGGCGCCAACACAAGAAGGAGAGATCGTATAATGGCAGGCGCCAACACCGCTCAATTCACCGATGCCAACTTTGAGAAAGAAGTCATTCAATCATCCACGCCAGTTCTGGTTGATTTCTGGGCCGAATGGTGCATGCCCTGTCGCGCCTTGGGTCCGACCATCGACAAGCTGGCCGACGCCTACGTCGGAAAGGTCAAGGTCGGCAAGCTGGACACGGACGCAAGCCAGGCGACGGCGGCGAAATACGGCATCCAGAGCATTCCCACCGTCATCCTTTTCAAGAACGGCGAGATCGCGCAACGATTTATTGGTTTGAAGCCCGAGAAGGAATTCGCTGCGGCGATTGACGCCGCGCTTGGCTGAGTAGCGCGACTGTTTCCCGTCTGAGACGCCGCTTGGACTGCAGTCCGGGGATCGTCAAGCTGTTCACTCCAGGTTCGCGTGGTAGCGCAGTCCGAGTTGCACGATCCGTCCCAGGAGCCGTTCGTATGACACTCCGGCGCTCTTGGCCGATTCGGCGAATTCCTCGCCGATGGCGATCTGTGGATTGGGGTTCGACTCGATGAGATAGACGCGCCCGTCCTCGCGCAGGCGCAGGTCGAGCCGGGCGTAGCCGCTCTGATTCAATGCTCGGTAAGCTCGCTTGCAGAGATGCACGATTCGCCGCGTGTCGGGCTCGGGGAGATTCTCGGCGGCGCCAGCAATGAGGCCGGAGCGAGTCTGGTGATCGATATCCCATTTCAAGCGGCTGGTGGCGATGCGCGGCGCTCCTTCCGGCAGATTCTCCAGGATCATTTCCCAGATGGGAAAGGCCTCGATGCGCTGGTTGCCGATGAGGCTGACGTACAGCTCGCGGCCGTCGATGTATTCTTCAACGATCGCATCGTTCGATAGTTCAGTGTGGATAAATTCGACGCGCTCCGCCAGCTTGGTGTCATCGTGGACGACCGAGGCCTGGGCGATGCCGACCGAGCCGTGGGCGGTCGCCGATTTTACGATGAGCGGGAAATTCGTCCGGCGCGGGCGGCGGGTCTTCTTTCCCATCGGCACGACAAAGAAATCGGGCGACGGGATCCGGTGGTATCGCAGGATCTTGCGCTGCAGCGCCTTGCTGGTTGCGAACATGAGGCCGCGCGGGTTGCAGCCAGTGTAGCACTGGTGGATCAGCTCGAAGTAGCCGAGCACGTGCGGAACGTAGAAATCGACGCCGCGGAATTCCTCGAGCAGGTTGAACACGATCTGCGGCTTGCGCAGGCGGATGGCGTCGCGGACGACGCCCATCTCGTCGCCGACGACGAGCGGCTCGACGTCGTGGCCCATCGCGCGGAGTGTCGTGAGCACGTCATGCTCCGCCTGGAAGGGCATCATCTCTTTTTTGGTCAGTCCGGTGGTGTCTTTGGGGGGCACGCAGGAGGCCTGAATCATCACCGATATGCGCAACGGCTTCATTCGATGTCTCGGCGCGGCACAGGCGAAGTCGCCCTCGCTAACGCTTCGGGCTTGGAATGGCTGCTATAGCAGCAGCCGATGCCGGCCGTCGCGTATGTAATTCATCGTCTCAACGGTGAGCAGGACCGTAGCTTCGACCTCGGACTGGGCCTCGGACGTCTTCAGGCGGAGGTTCAGCTCGCGGCAGCGCTGGATCATTTCCTTGAGAACCTGATCGATGGTGTATTGGTATGCCCCCGTCCAGCGGGCGGCGATGCGGCGGATTTGCGGACGTAAACGGCGCAGAAACTTCGCGGCCTTTTCGTTTGCGGCAAATTCGGGGGCGGCGGAAAAAAGTTTACGCAGGTCGCGGTCGTAGAAATCCGGATGGTCCGCGTAGCGCTCCCGCTTCTCTTCGTAGTGCTCCGCCAGCGACATCGTCAGCTTTTCGATGGGATCGTCCTTCTTGCGCGTGCGGACCAGCGTCTTTTTGTCGGCCAGTTCGGTCATCAGCCGGTCGACGAAGCGCAGCTTTTTGATGGCCGGCCAGGTCTGGTAGCGCTGCTCCCATTGCGAGCCGGGTGTCAGCCAGACGGCAAAGGTTTCGGCGAAGTCCTCGGCCGGGTGGCTCTGGGCGTACCAGTTCTGAATGTGCAGCACAAATCGCCGGCTGTGGGGCTTGGGCTGGTAGTATTCAGGGTACCGGATCGTCGGCGGGCCAAAGACCTTGCGATAATCCTTGCGGCGGTGCAGGCGGAAGGCGTGGTCGATGGCGTGGCCGACCTCGTGGCGGATGATTTTCAGGCATGACTCGGGCGTGTCACCCTCGGCCTGGAGCATGATCTTGCGCTCCAGCTCGGTGAGCCGCGGGTGGCCGAGGTAGAAAGGCAAGGCGATGCCGGTGACGCCGTCGGGGGTGAACCACTCGGTGGAGAACCAGAAGTAGGGCCCAAAGCGGAGCTTGCGGGCCTTGAGTTCCGAGAGGACCTGGCGGATGCGCTCGTGGAGGGGCGTGTCTTTGAGTTGCAGTTTGAGATCGCAGAAGCGGAGTTTGAGGAGTGCCTCGTCGTTGAGGTCGGCCCAGGGATGGCTGGCGGGAGCGACGGATTTTGGAGCGGGTTCGGCGGACATTTGTGATGACGTCGGTGTTAGGGCAGCAACCTGGTATTAACGAAATGATGTTCACCCGCAGTGATCCGGCTGGTCTATGCGAGGACCACCTCGAAGCCGGCAAATAACGAGAAGTCTCGAACGTTTCCCGAGGCAATTCGACGCACGCCGGCAGTCCAGAGGGTGGCCGCGAGAAACGTGTCGAGCAGACGCTTTCGCCCCAAGCCGTGCTTCGCCATCCAATCGAAGAAGAGCACTGAAGATTCGGAAGTCGGATAGACGTGGCGAACTTCCACCGCGTTCCACCAGAACCGGGCACGGGCAAGGGCTTCATCCATCGTAAGCGGGGTTTGAAAACGCTTTGAATCGGTCACGACATGGATGAACTCGAGTAGCACCTGAGGCACCAGTGCGATTTGCTCCTCTCCATTGAGAATCTCGCTCCGAAGCCATTCATGTGCGCGAAGGTGCTCGGCCGACTCCAGAATCTCGAGGTGGACGAGAACGGTCGTGTCGATCCCGACCATCAGGCGCTCATTTCCTGCAACAGGTCATCGTCGGGCGACAGCGGTTGAAGGATTCGACCTACCGAAACGGGCTGAATCTCCCGCAAGGACGGGCGCGGCTGTGATCCGCTCGTGTGATCAACTTCGGCAACCAACTCAGCCCGATCGGCCGGCGGCAGCTCATCGATCAGTTTTAGGATGGATTTCACCGCTTCGCTCATTGAATGAATGATATAAATACCAGAGTCATCCATCAACGTGTCGCGGAGATTTATTCGCGTGTTAGACGGGGCTGGAGGGATGGGTGAACCAGCCGCCGCAAGGCGACTTGAACCGTGCCGCCCGAGCGGGTAGGGTTCCGGGCTGGGTCACGGGCTTGTAACTGACGCGGTGATGCCGGGCCGAGAGCGGAACCGTTCGCTTGCGGCAGGATCATGGATTGGCGCATCTTTCCGATGGATCGGGCCGTCTCGCGTCCGTAGCCGGATTTTCTAATTTGAGGGAGGCCGATCATGTCCAGAATTTTCGCGCGCATCATAGTGTCACGGTCGCTGCACCTTTTGAGCCTCGCTGCGATGGGAGCGATGAGCCTGGCCGTGCTTTCGGGGTGTCCCGACAATCCGCCGACGACGAATGTGGTGCCCCCCTTGAATGGGCGGGACGGCATCGATTGCTGGGACGACGGCGACGGGCGGCCAGAATCGGCCGAGGACGTGAATGGCGACGGCGAAATCGACTCGCGAGATTGCCAGGGGCCCGGGCCGGCAAGCGAGGTCTTCTGGAACGAGGGCGCATGAAGGTTGCCAGAGGTGAACGAGGCGAAGCCGAGTGAACCTCTGGTAGGCGGCTGCTTTTCTTCCCTTCCGCCCGGCGTTGGCGGACGAAGGGCATACAATTGCACTTCAAAGAGTGGAAATTCTTGAGTATGCCCGGCCGCCACTGAATGAATTTGAGGCCGACGAAATCTTTCGTCGAATATCGTTCGCCCGTCCGGGCGAGAGAGTGTTAAGGCGCAAACCAGAGGTTCCCTTTGGTCACCTCTGGCAACCTTCATGCGCCCTAGACGGGCGAGAACAGGGAATGACGTGCCTCATAAGTAGGCGCGCCAAACCACCCGTGAAAGTCGTGTCCGTGAGCGCCTTCGCGGTGATTTCCACGACTCCCCCTGGCGGCGCGGGCGTGATAGAATCGGGCGATCCGAGGAGGAGACGCCTGCATGACCGCCCTGCCTGACATTGCCCCGACCCGTCTTGAGCGCGATGCGCTGGGCGGCGATCTTTGGACATTGAATTTTGGGCCGCAGCATCCGGCCACGCACACCACGCTGCGGCTGGTGCTGGAGCTGGACGGCGAAACCGTCGTCGCCTGCACGCCGCACATCGGCTATCTGCACAGCGGGTTTGAGAAGCTGGGCGAGCATCTGGACTACAACCAGTACGTGGTCGTGACCGACCGCATGAACTACATCAGCCCGATCTCGAACAACGTCGCGTGGCACACGGCCTGCGAAAAGCTGTTCGGCATCGAGCTGACGCCGCGGTGCAAAGCCATCCGCACGATCATCGCGGAGCTGGGGCGAATTCAGGATCATCTGCTATGTCTGGGAACGGCCGGACTGGACCTGGGGGCGTTCACATCGTTTCTGTACACGTTCAACGAGCGGGAATACATCTACGACCTGCTGGAGGAGATCTGCGGGGCGCGGTTCACCAACAGCTACACGCGCGTCGGCGGGCTGATGTACGACATTCCGCCGGAATGGCCCGATCACGTGAAGCAGTTTTTGAAACGGCTGCCGAACGCGGTGAACGATTTTGAGTCGCTGCTGACGCGGAACCGCATCTTCGTCGAGCGGACCAAGGGCATTGGTGTCATCACGAAGGAAGAGGCGATTGCGTGGAGCTGGACCGGGCCGCTGGCGCGCAGCGTGGGCATTCAGCGCGATCTGCGGAAGGACGAGCCGTATCTGTGCTACGCGGACAACTGGGACGGCAAGGGATCCAGCGGCGTGAGCTTCAAAGTGCCGATCGCGACGGGCGGCGACGTGTACGCGCGTTACCTGGTGCGCCTGGAGGAACTGCGGCAATCGATCATTATCATCGAGCAGATCATCGACAGCATCCCGGCCGGTTCGGTCAACGTGCGGGCGGATGAGAAGGCGACGCTGCCGGACAAGAGCGAGGTTTATTTTTCGATTGAGGGGCTGATCCACCACTTCGAGCAGATCATGTGGAACCGCGGGTTCGAACCGCCCATTGGCGAAGCCTACGGGGCGAATGAGACCGCCAATGGGGAGTTGGGCTTTTACCTGGTGTCGGACGGCGGGCGCAATCCGTATCGGGCACGGTGCCGGCCGCCGAGTTATATCAACTATCAGGTGTTTCCGAAGCTGGTGATCGGGCACACGATCAGCGACGTGGTGGCGGTGCTGGGGAGCCTGAACGTGATCGCGGCGGAGCTGGATCGGTAGTGGACGCGCTGAGCGACCGAATCCGCGAGGCTGTCGTCGACCGACGCTATGTATTCGGTGTTCACGCTGATCAGAGGTTACGAGAGCGCCGAATTCCCGGGTGGCAGGTAGTCGCGGGAGTGGACGCGGCGAAACTCATTCGTGAGCGCCCAGACGCCTCACCCAATCCCGTCGCGGATTTTGAACAAATGCTAGCTGACGGAACGCCTTTCAAAGCCGTATGGGCTTGGCTTGGGCGTGACATCACGGCTAAACTTGTAACGGTGCATTTCTTCGACAGGTGAAACGCATGTTGCTTCAGGGCAAACGTATTCGGATCGAACGGTGGATCCACGCGACGCGATGCGTCGTGCGGGTAGACGTTGAGGCCGTGATTCCGGACGGCGATCCCAGTGAACCCTGCATGGAACCGGAGACGATTCGATTTCTGGATGAGATTCAAGACAAGGCGGATCGCGGATTGATCGATGAGTTGGTTCGGGTTGGAGATGTGTACGTTCGAAGGTCTGCGTGAGCCAGACGAGCACTACGCCAATCGGCACTTCCCCGCTTCATTGTTGGCAGTCCGCGGCACCGTAACCGAGGTTCGAGGCCGCAAGGGTCAAATACACGGTGCCATGAAAGGGTTTCGGGCTAGACGTGCGGCCCCGGATTCAGGCGGCCGATGCCACCGAGCGCGAGTCAATGGCCTTACTCATACGCAATCTTTCGCTGCCCCTCGACGTCGGCGAGGAATTGCTTTCACGAAGGGCGGCGAAGCGGCTGCGGATTCATCCGGGGGACATTCGCAAGTTCTCCGTCGTGCGCCGGGCGGTCGACGCGCGCGACAAGCGTGCGATTCAGTTCGTGTATAACGTGGAGGTCGAACTAGCCGGCGGCGCCCGAGAAGAGGCGCGAATCCTCAAGAAACTACGGCGAAGCGACATCACGGAGATTCAGGAGAGACCACCGCCTCCATTAGAGCACGGAACTGAAAAGCTTACCCAGCGGCCAGTCGTCGTCGGCCTCGGGCCGGCCGGCATGTTCGCGGCGCTGTGGCTGGCGAAACATGGATTGAAGCCGATCGTGCTGGAGCGCGGGCAGCCGGTGCGAGTGCGGCATCGCGACATCATGCACCGGTTCTATCGGCTGCACGAGTTCGATTCGGAGAGCAATTTGCTGTTCGGCGAAGGCGGCGCCGGGGCCTACAGTGACGGAAAACTCTATACCCGGGTAAACGACCCGCGGATGAACGAGATTTTGCGGGTCTTTGTCGAGCATGGAGCGCCGGAGGACATTCTGATCGATGCGCGGCCGCACCTGGGAAGCGATCGGGTACCGACGCTGTGCTGGCGGATTCGCGACACGATCACGGCACTGGGTGGGGAGATTCGATTCGGCGCGCGGCTGGATGACCTGGAGATTGAGGATGGCGCGATCAAGGCGATTCGCGTGACGCACTCACAAAAGCCGACGAAAGGCGCTCAGCCGGATTCGGAGGGAGAGCCGTTTGAAACAATTGTTCCAGGTCCCCTGCTGCTGGGACCGGGTCACTCGGCGCGGGACACGCTTCGGATGCTGGTGCAGCGCGGCGTGAGCGTCGCGGCGAAGCCGTTTCAGCTCGGCGTTCGCGTGGAGCATCCGCAGGCGCTGGTGGACAGGTGGCAGTATGGGGCGTCGTGCGGGCACAAGCGCTTGCCGCCGGCGGAATATCACCTGGTCTCGAAGGGCAGCGCGGGTAAGCTCGGGGACGTTTACAGTTTTTGTATGTGTCCGGGCGGTGTCATCCTTCCGACGAACGAATCGCCGGGCCTGATCGCGACGAACGGGGCGAGCGGTGTGGATCGCGACAAGCCCTTGGCCAACAGCGGGATCGTGATGACGGTGCCGGTGGAGCAATTTGGCGACGAACCGTTGCGGGGGCTTGATTTCGTGGAGCACTGGGAGCGCGTGGCGTTTCAACTGACGGGCGAGACCTATCGGGTGCCATGCCAGCGGGCCAGCGATTTTGTCGCCGGGCGCTTGCCGAAGGTTGATGAGCCTGGTTCGAATCCGGAAACGAGTTACCCGCTGCAGGGTCAATGGGCCGACATCCGCAAAGTTCTGCCGGAATTCGTTGCCGATGCCGTGAGACTGGCACTCATCGATCTGGACAGGCGACTGCCGGGCTTCGCCGGGCCTGAGGCGATCGTGACCGGGCCGGAATCGCGCGCGAGCGCGCCGGTGCGCATTCCGCGCGATCCGCAAACGCGCGAGAGCATCTCCACTCGCGGACTTTATCCCATTGGCGAGGGGGCGGGGTATGCGGGCGGCATCATGTCGGCGGCGGCGGATGGAATTGCGACGGCGGAAATGCTCATTCGCCGCTATGCGCCGCTGGGGTAGGTCTCAGAATGGTGTAAGGCTCGCGAGCATCAATCCTTCCACTCGGCCGGGGGCCGCGAATTTTTTCGTGCCTCTGCCAGATCCGGGCGCAACTCTGCGCACCGGCCACACCCGGCACTTGTAAAATCATTAGAGAATCCACACTTCCGACAGTCCCAGGGTTGATTCACGGATCGAGCATCGGCGTCGGTATAGTTCGAATATTCCTCATCGAATCGGCCGCCGCATGCCTCACACAAGACACCGCAGGCCACAGCGGAAGTCTGAAAGACGGGAATCCAGAAGAGCGTCAAATACTCTTTGAGTTCGATTCTTCGATATGATTGCCGTGACTTGCAATTCGGGCATGGAAAGCTCCCTCCCGCACACAGCTCTTCTCGCGTCAGACTGCCGAATATAATGAACACGACTCACTCCAGTTGTCCCGAAGTGTAACAAAAAAGCTAATGCCACTTGACCAAGAAAAGGGTCTATTTGCCCTGGCTCCCTGATCGATTTATGAGGACCAGAATCCGTTGTGCAGCCCTCAACGCGCGGATACAAATGGGGACGCTGCTATCGACGGGCGCGATCTCGGGGGATTTGTCGAACTGGTTCTGCCTTAAGTGATGGCTTGTTCAAAGAGCGCTCAGACTCAGGGCATTTTCGATGATGCCGAGATGCGAATAGGCTTGGGGAAAGTTGCCGAGCGAGCGGCACAACTCCGGATCGTACTGCTCCGCGAAAAGGCCCGTCGGTCCCGCCAGGTCGAGCATCGCGTTGAACAGCTTCCAGGCGTCGTCGGTGCGGCCGAGGCGGAGATAGGTGTCCACCAGCCATGACGCGCAAATGAAGAAGCCGCCCTCCTTGCCGGGTAGGCCGTCGTCAGTGCGATAGCGATAGACGGTCGGCCCCTCGAGCAGTGCTTTCTCAATAGCGTCGATGGTTTGCATCATTCTCTGATCATCATGGGGCAACATCCCGCAGAGGCCGATATGCAGCGCGGCGGCGTCCATGTCTTCGCCTTCGTAGGCGGCGGTGAAGGCGCCGATGGATGCCTTGAACCCGTTGGTCAGGACGTCGGCGGCGATCTCGTCGCGCAGGGCGAGCCAGTCGGCTCGCTCACGATCCATCATGCGGCGGGCGATTTCAATTGCCCGGTCAACCGTGAGCCAGCACATCACCTTCGAATGGACATGGTGCCGGCGCGGCACGCGCACTTCCCAGATGCCGTGATCCGGCTCGCGCCAGCGCCGCTGCACGGCCTGCACCATCGCTTCCACGAGGCGCCAATGCGACCAAGAGAGCGGCGCGTCGTGCTCGACCAACACGGCGACGAGGTTCACGATGGGGCCGAATACGTCGAGCTGGACCTGCCGCGCTGCGGAGTTTCCGACTCGAACCGGCCGGCTGCCGGCATAACCGGAAAGCTGGCCAATTTCGGCTTCCGGCCCCAGTTCGTCGCCATTCACTGAATACAACGGGTGCAGGCGCTCGGGCGATTGGCATCGGTCGATGACCCCGGCCATCCAGTCGAGAAAGTGCATACCCTCCGCCATGGTTCCCAGCTTCGCGAGCGCGGTCGCGGTCATGGCGGCGTCGCGCAGCCAACAGTAGCGATAGTCCCAGTTTCGCACGCCGCCGAGGTGCTCGGGCAGGCTCGTTGTCCCGGCCGCACAAATGGCGCCTGTCGGACCATAGCACAGCGCTTTGAGAATGATCGCACTTCGACGGACCATCTCGGGTTCCACGCTCGGCAGCGCCAATTGATCGGCCCAGGCCGTCCAATATCGCTGCGTCATATTCAGGCTGGCCGGAATGTCCTGCGTTTCACCGCGAAGACTTGCGGTCCCGTGACGCAGCTCCAACACGAGCGGTCGCTCCGAAAGCTCGACGATCGTCCGGGCCGATTCATGGGATCCCTCGGCGAGTATCTCCCAGGTGACACCCGGCGCCCGCAAGACAATCGGGTCCGTCGCTTCCCCGACCTCCAATCCCCCATCCCGAACGATGAATCGGGTCGGAACGCGCCCGAAGTCCAGCCGCGGCACGAATTCAATCGCGACCCGACCCGACCCTTCGACGATCCGCACCAATTCGGACCGGCCGGCACGATTGACGGGGCGGCCGCGCGAGCAGTCGAGAAAATCAGTCACGGTGAAAGTCGGCCATCGCGTTTGCAGCACCATCGTGCCGTCGACGTAGCGCTGATCAATCGGAGGCGAGCCGTCGGCGGCGCGGATGGAAAAATGGCCGTCAGCCGGCCCGCCGAGCAATTCCGAAAAAAGCGACGGCGAATCGATGCGGGGAAGACACAGCCAGGTGACGCGGGCGTCCGGCGTCACAATGGCAATCGTGCGCTGATCCGAGAGCATTGCGTGCCGCTCGATCGGCACCGCACCGGCCCCGGCAGCCCAGTGATTCCGCAACTCGCATATTTTCACGAGAATGCGGGCGACGTCCGCGGGTCCTTCGACGCGGAACTCGGCGCTGGTATCGCCCGGGCCGACCTTGATTCCGACATCAGGCCCGCTTAGCGTCGCGAAGGCCTCTTCGTCGGTCAGATCGTCGCCGAAAAACAGAACGGCCGAGGCGCCCACCCGCTGGCGGATGACCTCCAGGGCGCGGCCTTTGCTGGTTTCGACGACGCCGAGTTCAACGACTTTCTTGCCGTGGCGCGTGTAGACCCCTTTCAGGCCGCCCGGGCCGCGTTCAACGAGTTCGAGCGCACGGACTGCTTCTTCCTGACTCGCGTTTCGATAATGAAATGCGATGCTGGCGGGCTTGGTTTCGAGATGAAAGCCGGGGGATGCGTCCGCAATTTCCCGCAGCTCACGCAAAACACGATCACGAAGATGCGCCGTGTCTTCTTCCAGCGACTGTGCGAAATCAAGATCGAATTCGCTCCCGTGACTTCCGACGAGATGCACTTCTGGCGGCGCGACTAGCAGCTCCGCAAGATCGCGGAGGGCGCGGCCGGAGATGACCGCGACGTGGGTTTGCGGTGACGTGCTCAGACATCGAAGCGCGACGCTGGCCTCGCGGAGCGGCCTGGCTTCCCTCGGGTCCTGCACGATCGGCGCGAGGGTGCCGTCATAGTCCGAGGCAATCAGCAGCACGGGCACCCGCGCCAGGTGCTCAAGCTTTCGTTCCAACATTGGCATGCTGAAGGGCTTTCAAAAAAGAACCGGCCCAATGGAATACGTCGTTTTTCTTGATCACGCGCCGCATGGCCTTCATGCGGCGCTTCTGCTGGTCCAGCGGCATTTTAAGCGCGGTTTCGATGGTCCGCTTGACGGCGTCGATGTCGTGGGGGTTCACGATGAGGGCGTCGCGCAGCTCGTGGGCGGCGCCGGCGAATTCGCTCAGCACCAGGGCGCCGGTATCGTCGCGCCGGCAGGCGACGTATTCCTTGGCGACGAGGTTCATGCCGTCGCGCAGGGGCGTCACGAGCATGACATCAGCGGCGAGGTAGAGGGCAACAATTTCCTCCGTCGGCTGGTTGCGGTGCAGGTACTGGACGGGCATGCAGCCCAGCTCGCCAAACTCGCCGTCGATCTCGCCGACGATGCGTTCGATGCGCGAGCGAAGTTCCTGATATTCCGGCACGTATTCGCGGGTCGGCACCGCGACCTGAACCAGGGCGCAGCGGTCGGCGGTGATCGTGCCGGCCTGGAGCATCTCGTGATAAGCCCGGAGGCGGATGTCGATGCCCTTGGTGTAATCGAGCCGGTCGACCCCCAGCATGATCTGGTTTCGCGGCGCGAGCCTCATTCTCAGCCGGCGCGACCGAGCGCGGACTTCGT
>DATMEE010000280.1:0-5889 GCA_035557035.1 Phycisphaerae bacterium | reverse complement strand
TTTTCGCGGCCCTGGCCGAGCTGGACGCCGCCGAGGCGGAACCAGGCGCCCTGCTTTTCGATGACGTTGTACTTCACGCCGAGGTCGAGCAGATCGCCGGAGCGGCTGATGCCGCTGTCGAACATGATGTCGAACTGAGCGTCGCGGAAGGGCGGGGCGACCTTGTTCTTGACGACCTTGGCGCGGACCTGATTGCCGGTGACGGACTCGCCCTCCTTGATGGAGGCGATGCGGCGGACATCGATGCGGATGGAGCTATAGAACTTCAGCGCCCGGCCGCCGGGGGTCGTTTCGGGGTTGCCGAACATAACGCCAATCTTTTCGCGGATCTGGTTGATGAAGATGACGATGCATCGGCTCTTGGCGATGGCGGCGGTGAGCTTGCGCATGGCCTGGCTCATGAGGCGGGCCTGGCCGCCGACGTGGGCCTGACCCATTTCGCCCTCCAGCTCGGCCTTGGGGATGAGGGCGGCGACGGAGTCGATGACGATGACATCGACGGCGTTGGAGCGGACGAGCATGTCGCAAATCTCAAGCGCTTGTTCGCCGCCGTCGGGCTGGGAGACGAGCAGGGTCTCGGGATTGACGCCGTTGCGCTTCATCCAGGCGGGGTCGAGGGCGTGCTCGGCGTCGATGAAAGCGCAGACGCCGTCGGCCCGCTGGGCGGAGGCGATGACGTTCAGCGCGAGGGTGGTCTTGCCGCTGGATTCGGGGCCGAAGCACTCGACGATGCGGCCGCGGGGAATGCCGAAGCCGCCGAGGGCGATGTCGAGGGAGAGGGCGCCGGTGCTGACGGCGTCCTTGTGGGGGGCGGCGTTTCCGTCCATGGCCATGATGGCGCCCTTGCCGTAGGCCCGCTCGATCTGCTGGAGGGCGCGGTCGAGGGCCTGGTGGCGCTTGTCGTCGATGTTGTGCTTGTCGGAGTTGGACGTCGAGGTGGCGGACTTGACCATGGGAGGCTCCTTGGCTGGCGAACGTGGCAATTTTCCTACAGGGCCGCGACCGTGAGGGAGCGGTGCCTATGTCAGGCGGACCAACCGCTTCCTTAACGGGCGCGGCTCTATTTTGGTCATCTTGCCATGAGGATCGGCGAAACGCAAGAGTAAATTTTAGGAAAATGTTAGGTTTTTTCTTCCATTTGATTCGGCAAACAAAAAAACCGGAGCCCCTGTTCTCAGGGGCTCCGGTTTCCAAGTAGCCGAGCGGGATCGAAGTCGAACGGCTCGACCTTTACATTCGGCGGCGCAGCGCCACAAGCCCGATCAATACCATGGCCGATACCGATGCCGCACTTGGACCGCACAAGCCGCCACCACCGTTGTTGGTGTTGTCGTTGCCGGTGCTAGTGTTGTCATTTTCATTTGAATTCGTATTGAATCCCTCGAACACGCTGAAATCGCTGGACGTCGGCAAAGATTCCGCGGCCGGATCGTTGACGAAGCTCTCCGGCAGCGTGATCACCCAGCCATGATCATCGTTGTCGGTGAGTCGCCCCTCGCCGACGATGGTTCGCCCGTCGGGCGAAATGCCAGTTGCAGGTCCTAAGAATTTCCAATTGGCCACTTCAGTCAATCCGAATTCGTCAATCAGAATGGTTGCGAGGTTGCGCATCCCCATGTCGGCCGTCCAGATAAAGGGATGCGGATAATCGTAGTCCCCGGCATCACTGCTTCCGACGATGACCACGCCGCTTGCCGATGCCGCTAAGGCGGTGCTGCGAAAGTTGCTTCCCCCGGGCAGATCGCCCAGCCCAACCATGCCATCGGCCTCGGTCCAACGGAACGCCTCAGTGCGGTTATTGATAGAATCTCCGACGCCGACCACCACCGTACCATCGCCGGAAACGCCGAACCCCTCGGAGTAATCACCCTCAGGCAGAAAACCGAGTCCGACGACGCCGGTGTCGACCCTCCAACGAAATGCCTCGGAAACGTCACCCCGGTCTATGTCTCCCACGATCACCGTGCCATCCGCCGAAATGTCCTGGGCCTCTTTCGTGTTTTCAAGCTCAAACATGCCCTTGGCTTCGGTCCAGACAAACGCGCGATCAAACCGGTTGGCATCAGTGCCCCGGCCGACAATGACCGCGCCATCCGCCGAAACGGCCTCCGCCTGACTGTGGGTCTCCCCGAATTGTGGATTGGCATCGGGCAGGTCGCCGAGCACAACCAGTTCTCCATTCCTCCAGACGCAAGCCACGCGACCACCGTCATTTACCGAGTGGCCGACTATGATTGAACCATCCGACGACAGGTCGGCGGCAAGAGCGAATTCAAGTTCTTCATCGGTGATGGGAAGTGCGCCGAGCGAGGAAATGCCGTCGTCTCGGGTCCACTGAAACGCGTGAAAGGCTTCATCGATTTCGGCCAATCCAACAACGATCTGGCCGTTCCACGAAACGCCGAGCGCGCCGCTGCTCTTTCGAAGAGAACCGGGTGGCGGCTGTGTTGACAGACTTCCGATGTCGTGAAATGTGGCGGTTTGCGCCAGGGAAAATTCCGGTCCCACGAGAAGCGCCGTCGCCATCAGGGCGCTCAAAATCGACAAACGCAGGGTGGGTCGGTGTAAAAGACTCGAACACTGACATATGAATGACATGATTCTCTCCAGCGAATGCGCGTATGGGTCGCACTTACCCCATGATTTCTCTTCGTTGTCTGCGGCACGAGCCTGCAGCGATCGATATTGAGGGCTCCAGCCGACAGTTATGATACCTGAAATATGACCTTCTCTGCAATCGCTGGCGGAACCGGCGGCCCTTTCCAGTCAGCACAGTCCGATTCACGCGACAACCATCTGGAACGCCCGTTGGCGGTAGAGGTGCTCGAAGAGGTTGCCTTCATGCGGTTGGTCCCAGCTTAGCTGATAGGTGGGGATTGGGCCGAGGTTGAGGCGGTCGATGTTTTCGCTGGCGGACATCGCGGCGAGGAATTTTTGGTCACGGGAGATCACGGTGCCGACGAGCGTGGGGCCGATGGCGTCGGGAATTAGCTCGGCGGGGCATTCGACGACGGCGGCGAAGGGGAAGAGGAATTCCTTGTTGGCGAGGGGGTGGGACCAGGGGGTGGCTTCGTTGTCGATCGAGGGATCGGGGAGGGGGACTCGCCTCGCTAGCGCTTCGGCCTCGGAAATGGCTGCGCCATTTGTCCGTGGTTCGATCCAGATGATTGTGGGGAGCAGCCACGCGATTTCGCGCGCGGGGGCGGTTACCGCTTCCTGACGGGCACGGCTCTGTTTTGCCAGGCGCGGGGAGCCGCGCTTTTCGGCGGTGAGATCGATGGCGCCGCCGGTGAGCTGGGCATCGATGGAGAGGGAGATCATTTCGGCCATCTTCGGGTTGGCGAAGGCGGCGATTTCGGCTTTGGGGTCGTCCGCGGGGAGGGCCTGAACTTTGGCGAGGCGTTCCGCGAGTGCCTCGGCGATGGCCCTGCCGTTTTTCGGGGTCCAGATGCCGGAGGCGTTGATGCAGGAGCGGCCGCCGTTGGCCGCGATGGAGCCGACCATGAGGTCGAGGTGTTTTTCCCATTCACTCGCGGCATCGGGGCCGAGGATCACCTTGCTGTAGCCGGGGCCGTGCAGCTCGACGCGAGGGTCGTTCTCGTAGGGCTTGGTCGTGTCGCCTCCGCCGAAGAGCATGGAGCGGTCGCAGGTGCGCAGCAGTTCGGCCGCACCCGCGTGATCGGTGGGGTAGAAGCCGAATGCCGCGGCCGGGACACCCGCGGCGACGAAGGCCTGAATAATGCGATAGGGCGACCAGGGTTCCTCGCGGCCGGGCTTGAGCACCAGCGGCGTCTTGAGGGCGATCGCGGGAATCCAGAGGGAGTGAACACCGGGCGAATTGCTGGGCAGGACCGCGCCGAGACAGTTGGCGGTGCGGAAGAAGCTGAGCGTGTGGCCGGCGACCTGACCGTGGCCGCGGTCGAGGATGTCGAGCGGGAAGCCGCGGGTGAGGCCGGCGATAACGGTGTGGATGTCGGCGAAGACTCGGTGGATTTTGTTCGCGTTGGCGTTGCAATAGCTGATGGGCATGCCGGTGGTCGCGGAGAGCTGGCGGATGTATTCGGCGAAGGATTGCTGCTCATTGCCGCAGGGGAGCGTGGCGGCGAGGAACAGCTCGCCCGCTTTTCGGGACATGTCCATGAGGTCGGCGACGGTTAATGCGTCGAGGACGTGCTCGTTCATGCGGCCGATGTCGCGGGAGATCATGCCGCTGTTGGCCTGGGAGATGTGGCCGATGACGGCGCCGGTGGCGTGGTGGACGAGGTCGATTTTTTCGACGGATTCGTAGGGCTGGCCGTGGCGGAGTATGGGAATGTGAAGCATGGGTTCCCCTTGGAGGTCGTCGGTTCTCGATGTGATTATAATCGCGGCCATGAGCGACACACCTCTCGGCGGTCCGGCACGGATTTCAAGCAGGCGGAAATGGCTGTTTCGCGCGTTGATGCTGGCGGGGCTTGCCGCGGTCTTGCTTGTTATCGTGATCGGTGCGGAGGTGGCGACCCGGGTCACGCGGGCTAAGCAACTGGATTCGCGCATTTCGGCGCTGGAACGACTGGTTACTTCGAACGTGACCTATAACAAGGCGCTGTTTGAGGGTTACGCCGGGCGGGAGGAGGAAGCGGCCGCGCATTTCGCGACCTTTGCGCGGACGCGGGCGGTGCATCGGCCATTCATTGAGTTTCGCCGCGTGCCTGACTTTCATGAATCGGGGATCAATCTGAATGGCCTTAGCTATCGCGGTCCGGAATTCTCGATAGAGAAGCCGCCGAACACGTTTCGGATTCTGGTGTACGGCGGTTCGTTTGTGTGGGGAACGGGCGCGCTGCGCGATGACGAAACGCTGCCGGCGCATCTTGAGAAGTTGCTGAGTGCTGGCCAGCCGGGTCCGATGCGCTATGAGGTGATCAATTGCGGGGAGACGGGGTATAACTCCACGCAGGAGGTTATTTTCCTCATCATCGAGGGCGTGTTTCTCAAGCCGGATCTGGTCATCTTCGTCGACGGGGTGAATGATTCGTGCATGGGCTACACGGATCTCCCGGCAGGTTATCCGAAGACTTTCGATCGATTTAACGAGCTGTTGACCAAATCATTGAAAGGCCGCGAGCGCGAACTTTTTACGGTTGACGATGAGCTGGAATATCTGAAGCGGGTGCGCTCCACGCTGTGGTCTTCGGGCTCGTCGGAGTTGTTGCGGCAGCTTCGAGTGAGAATGGGCGAGGCCGAGGAGGCGCGGCCGATCGATGAATGGCAGGGGAGTCTCCGGGCCGAAGAATTCGCCATCCGGCATTTGTACAATCTGCGAACACTGCGCGGGGCTGCGAACGAATACGGTTTTTCGATCCTGACCGCGATCCAGCCTATCCCCATGTTTCACAAGCCGATGCACCCAGATGAGTTGGAGGCGATTGAGGCCCTTTCAAAATATCCCAACCACTACGGGATGGTGGATTGGTGGAAGCGCCATTATCTGGAGTACACCGACCGGGTCCTTGCCGACGCCCAAGTCCAGAGAATTCCGATGGTGGACTTACGCCGCGTGTTCGAGGGCAACGCTTCGCCAATTTACATCGATGACATACATGTCACGGGTGAAGGCTATCGAATCGTCGCAGAAGCGCTGCATCGAATCCTTCTCGAACAGAAAATCCTGGACTTCAGGCCTTCAGGACAATCTGGCTCCGACGGCGAATAGGTTGAGAGCAAAAAGAAACGCCGCCTCGGCCTTTCGGCGAAGCGGCGTTTTAAGTTTTCCTGAATCTCTTGTTGACTCCGGTTCGTAAGTTTGGTATATGTTAGGTTTTGCGTGTTTTCCTTCAGGAGACCTGCGATGCCGAACACATCCGAACGCCGCCGCAAGCCGCCGATGGCCAAGGTCATGACCGTGGC
>DATMEE010000279.1:0-9557 GCA_035557035.1 Phycisphaerae bacterium | reverse complement strand
CTATTCCTTCGCTTCTGCCTGGAGCGCCCTGCAAGCCTAATTTAGCCTGTTGAATGCTCGCAAGCGAAAACCATCATACCCGCCAACCTCGCCCACGTCGGACCGCGGACATCGGGCGCGGTGAGGGATTCTGGCCGGGTGGCCCACCGCATTTCGTCGCCTTGCGGTGGGGTCTCGATGATGAGAGCGGTCAAATTCCAGATTCCAGAGTCCCAGAGCTACTTCTCTACCGCTGTCCAACGCCCCCTTTCGCTTTGCGCCTGTCGCCTCTCGACTTTGCCATCCAATTCCCAGAGCGCCCCGCAAGCCTACCCAATGAAATGTCACGCAACAGAAAGTAGCGACCAGCATCCAGGAACAAAAAAGATTTTCTCCCGGCTCGGACTCTGATGCGCTGAGCATTCCTATACATACCCCAAGGAACGCCGGCCCCCAAAAATGGCCGGCGCGTTTCAGACAGATTCAGGAAATTCAGCCCCGGAAAAGATTTTTTTGGGGTTGAAATGGGCGGACAGGGGATGATTTCGACAGCCGCGGGAAAAAATGGAAAAACCACCAGCCCAAAAACCTTGGTGGCGCCGTTGTCCGCCACTGGCGGGTGCCTCCGTGGCTCCTGGCTTCCCCCATCGGAGCGCAGAGCACCGCCCACGCCGCGTTCAGAAATATTCACCATATTCAACCCCGGCGTTGATGTAATAAGAAGCTTGAAAATCCCGAACAAGGAGTTACCACCCCCCCGGCTTCGCCGTTCCCTCTGTGCCTCTGTGCCTCTGTGCCTCTGTGCCTCTGTGCCTTTGTGCCTCCACCCCATTACGGCGTTCCGACTCGCCACTCGAAAGCGCCCCCCGCCAGCCACGTTTCTCTGGATACGCACGAGGCCTGTCGTTCCCAAGACCTGCAACCCGTCGCCCAACCCACCGGAGGCCGCCGCCATGAATCGATCCATTCGCATCGCCGCGATCACGCTCGCTCTAATCACAGCCCGATCGCTGACCTGGCCCTCTTCGCATGACACCGCCTCGGCCGGGGAAAAGCCCACGTCCGGCAAACCAGCAAAAGCCGGGGCAAAAAAATACGTCTGCCCCCCCTGCGACTCCGCCTGCCATGACCGCACCTTTGACGAGGCCGGCCGCTGCCCGGTGTGCAACATGCGCCTCCGCGAGATTGAGAGGCCGAAAAATGTCGCCATTCTCATCTGGGACGGCGTCGAGGTCCTCGACTTCACCGGCCCCGCCGAAGTCTTCGCCGCCGCACGGGCCTACGGCCGGCCCGCCTTCAACGTCTACACCGTCGCCCCTTCCTCTGCGGCCATCACCAGCCAGGGCTTCATCACGGTGACGCCGAACCACACCGTGGCGAACTGCCCCACGCCCGACATCATCGTCATTCCCGGCGGCGGCACCCAGCCGATCACCTCCGATGAAAAGACGCTGGAATGGATCAAGGAATCGTCGCTCGAAACCGAGGCGGTGCTCTCGGTCTGCAGCGGGGCCTTCGTCCTCGCCAAGTGCGGCCTGCTCGACGACATCGAGGCGACCACCTGGTACGGCGCCATCGACGCCCTGCGCCGGGAAGCCCCCAAAACAAAGGTCCACGCCGGCCGGCGGCTGGTGGACAGCGGCGACATCGTGACGGCCGCCGGCGTCTCGGCCGGCATCGACGGAGCCCTGCACCTGGTGAGCCGCCTCTGCGGCAGCGACATCGCCCGCAACACGGCCAAATACATGGAATATCACTGGCTGCCGGAGTTCGATCAGGGCTATGTCGATTACGTCCGCGACACGGGCATCACCGAGCAGACCCGGCCGCTGGTCGACGAGTTCATCGCGGGCATCGAGCAGCGCCTGGCGGCCGGCCGGTTCGACGCAGGCGAGATCACGGCCGACGAGCGCTGGCTGTTCATCCACGAGCAGCCGAAGTTTCGCGAGGCGATAAAACGCTGGGTGACGAAGTCGAGTGCCACCCTCGCGCCGCCGGACGAGCCGGGCGAGCGGCTGCACGTCAGCGGCGTGGTGAAGGACGGCGACGGCAAGCCGATCGAGGGGGCGATCATCTACGCCTATCACACCGACAAGGGCGGCATCTATTCATCGGCGGGCGGCAACACCGGCACCCAGGGCGATTCGCTCAACCCGAAGCTTTTCGGATTCATGAAGACCGGCGCCGACGGCAAATACGAGTATCGCACCATCAAGCCCGGCCACTACCCCGGGAACAGCCCACCGGCCCACGTGCATCTGGAGCTGTCGGCCCCGGGGCACGAAAGGCTGTTTACGGAGCTGATGTTCGAAAGCGATCCGAAACTGGACAAGGCCTCGCGCAGGGAGGTTGAGGAGAGCGGTTTCGTCGTCGCGCCGGAAGTGAAGAAGGACGGCGAAATCCGCTGTGTGTGCGATCTGGTGATGAAGAAGGAAAAGAAGGGAAGGTGACGCCTGAGCAATTGTGAATGCTCGTCACACTGAGGAAAAGGGATGATCGCCTCGCACACTGTTGTGGATGAAAAGGCCGTACGCCAAAGGCGTTTCGTCCTCCAGCCCAGGGTTGTCGCCAGAGGCGACTACCCTGGGTCACCGGACGCGCCGATGCCAACAACCCCAACGGGGTTGTGCCACAACCCCGTTGGGGTTGAATCGAATCGTTTGACATGAACCCAGGGTAGCGCCTTCGGCGCAACCCTGGGCTGGAGGACATAGCCCCCTTCGGGCATTGGATGCGAGTTACTTCGCTTCGCTCAGAATGACGCTACGGCGTGCGCTGCAAGATGCCGTAAAGGCTCGTCCCCGGCATCCGTCGCGGGACGATCATCTGCTCGACGCTGAACAGCCACGCCATCATTCGGTGCGGCAGATCGAACCCGGGGGCGAGCAGCCGCGTCTGCCGCGGGCGGTTCAGCAGCTTCAACAGGCGCGCCGGCGGATAGAGGGCGTGAAAAAAGTAGCCCGACTCAGAAAGTGCGAAGCGGGCCGGGGGAAAAATCTCGCGAATCGAGGCGTGATCGTAGCGGCGGTAGTGCCGGTAGTATTCATCGTAATTCGACCAGACCTCCTGCCGCGCGGGCACGGTGAGCAGCACGGCCTGCACATTCGGAAATCTCTGGACGCAGCGATCCAGAAAATCCGCCGGATGCTCGATGTGCTCCAGCACGTCGAGGAGCAACAGGAAGCGGACGCTCTCTCGTGTATCGGCCGGCAGCTCGAACGCGTCGGCGCCCAGCCGCAGAAAAGGGGCGGCCTTCTCGCTGTATGGCGGCGCGCGGCCGATGTCGCACCCGAGGCACTCGACGCCGCGCTCGCGCAAGTAGCCTGTAACAATCCCCGTGCCGCAACCGATTTCCAGAACCAGGCCGGACCGCCCGGCCATCGCGCGGCGCAACAGCCGGTGAACAATCTTGTTTCGGGCGCTGTTCCAGTAGTGCCGCTCGATGCCCGGCGGGTATGCATCTGCGAATTCGGATTCTACGAAGGCAGTTTGGTCCGCGGGCGCGGCGCTCGAAATGCGGTCTGCCGGCGCCGCGGGCTTCACGGCTCGTCGGCCTTGCGCAGCACGATGACCGTATTCCACGCCATCATCCCCAGCAACGGAAACTTCGGCAGCAGCCAGTCGTCGATGCCGCGCAGCTTTGTGTAAATCGGCGCGTACTGCTCATGGTGCGTGATGATGTGCTTCCAGTACCGGTACTTGGCCGGGTGCAGCCGCTCGACCAGGAACATGCGCATGAAGATCCACAGCGCGAACACCCAGAACTCCTTGTGCTCGACGCGGGCGAAGATCCGGCGCAGCTTTTTGAAGTCGCGATAGCTGAAGGGCTTTTCGTCCTCGGTGCGCACGGCGTCGGCGATGCGCCGATAGACGCCGATCACCGGGTTGTACGACAGCGGCTCGATGAAGATGCCCATGCCACCCGGCTTGAGCACGCGATGCACCTCTTCGTAGGCGGCAGGGCGATAGGTGTGGTGCAGCACGCCGTTGCCGAAGACGATGTCGAAGGTGTTGTCGTCGAACTTGAGGTCTTCGGCCAACATGGCGCGGGCATCGACCTGGACGTCGTAGCGGCGGGCGAGCTTGCGGACGACGTTGATCATGCCCTCGGAGATGTCGACGGCGGTGACGTTGGCGCCCTGGGTCGCGAAATGGACGCTGGTCTCTCCGGCGCCGCAGCCCAGGTCAAGCAGGCGCTTGCCGCGCAGGTCGCCCATGCGCTCGATGCAATAGCGGTTTTCGGCCGCCGTGATCGCGGAGAAATTGAGCGGAACGTCGAGCTCGTCGACTTTGATGGTCGTGGCCCATTCGTCGTGAAATTCCGATTCGGCGGCATGTTGCTTCTTGAGTTTGCGCACGCGCCGCCAGAGGCTGAACAATTGGCCGAGCAGCCAGGTCAGCGTGCCGAAGGCCAGGCGACCCAGTTTCTCGCCGACGGGCTTGATGACATGCAGCGGGCACTCCAGGACGACGGCGTTGGCGCCGATCATGCGGGCGATCAGCTCGGTATGAAAGATTTCCCCCTGCGATTCGAGGAAGCCGATCTCCTGCAGCCTTGATCGACGCAGGAACTTGATCGGGCAGTTGATGTCGTAGGCGTCGATGCCGAAGAGCATCATCGCCAGCTTGGTCCAGCCCCAGGTGTAGGCTGTGCCGCGCACGCCCTCGCGATTGCCCCCCCGCCGGCCAATGACCATGTCGGCGTGCGGCATGGAGCGGAGCATCAGCTCGAGGCTCTCTGGCGAGATTTCGTTGGCCGCGTCGATCACCAGAATGAACGGGTGGGTCGAGCGGCGGATGCCGCGCTTGAGCAGCACGCCGTAGAGCTGCGGCCGGCTGTAGCGGATGTGCTCGGCATCGGGCCAGTAATTACGGGCCGCGTCGATCACCGCGTCTGGATCGCCGCCGTTCTGCACGACGACGAGTTCGTGGCGCGGGCAGTATCGATCCAGAACGTCGCGCAGCATCGCGAGGTTGGAAATCAGCGCGCGGGTCTGATTGGATTCGACGATGAGCACCGTCGAGACTTCAAGACCCTGCTCAAGTGCCGGGTCGCCGCCGCGTGTCAGCAGAGCGGCATGACTGACGGTATCCGCGTGTTGAAACAATGATCTATCCCCTGTGGGACCACCTGGTCCCCCTCCGGAAAGCGCCGTGCCGCGTGGGTGCCTTTCCCCTCTTGCATCCCGCGGCTGCCATTCAATGTCTTCAGGTCCGCGAAGTGCCTTGATCGAAAGGCGGTCCGATGCCGATGGTGAGGATCATCGGGACCCGTCGCAGGGCCGATATCCTCCGTCGGGCAGTGTTATTGGTTTTCTTCGCGATACAGATTTCTAACGAGTCCGCCTCGGCGATCTGGCGCGAGGCTCGATGATACCTGCTGGAAATTGGCTCGACAAGCGAGCAGTCTAAATCCGGGGCGAAGGGCGGCGAAGCGAGCAAAGCACGACCTGCATTCAGATTTTCCCCTCCATCCCCCACCGAGGTCCCTCGCCTCGCTAGCGCTTCGGCCTCGGAAAGGAGCCGTCCATTCCGGGATGGGTCAAGGGACTTTCGAGGGGTGGTGCGACAGGAAGCCCACGCTCGATTGAAAAAACCGGTCGCTCAGGTTCTGCGTCGAGATGCGTTCGCTTTCGGCGGAGAGGTCGTCCAGGTTCGCCCGGCACATCAGGCAGCGGATGGTTTCGAGGTGAAAGCTGGTGTACGCCTGCCAGGGATCCTCCAACACGCCGAGGAGGTAGGACCCGATCGTGCTACGCTTGAGGCAACTCAGCCGGCGCTGCCGCCAGACCCGGGCGATGGTCGCCTCGCTGGAAAGCGCGTCGGGGTCGATCAGCTCCCGATCGTGCTCGGGCAACTCTTCAAAGAATTCTCGCAGCCGGCCCAGTGACCTGAATTTGACACCGGCGACCGATTTTTCGTCGCGTCCCAGGCGCTCCCCGGCTTCCTTGTTGCGCAGGCCGACGTAGAACAGCAGCTCGACCACCTGCAAATCGTCGAGCTTGGCCCGGTCGCGCAACTCTTCGATCAGCCGACGGAGGATTCTCGCCAGCACGTCTTCCTGCTGCCGATCGCGCTCCGAGCGCAGGGCCACTCCGCTGGGCGTCTCGCTCACGCCGGGATCTGGCACTGACATGGCGTCGTCATCCACGTCGAATCCGGAAGTCAGCTCAGCCGCGCGCTTCTTGCGGGTGAGGACCTCGCCGATCTTGTAGCGCAGGATGGCGAAGAGATAGGTTTCCAGCGAGCGGGCCGCGTCGAAGTGCGGCAGGCTGGTGACGAAGCCGAGAAACGTCTCCTGCAGCGCGTCCTCGGCCTCGCCCGGGTTGCGCAGGCGGCTGCGCGCGAAGGCCAGCAACCGGCCCTGATAGCGCTCGATCAACTGATGCCACGCTCGCTGGTCGCCCTTGCGAATGGCGACGACGAGAAACTGATCGGCATCTTCGGTTTGATTCAAGGCAGTCTCGCAAACAGAGCCGCGTGAACAGACCCGCGCCCGTCAGGAAGCGGTGGGCGTGCCGAACAAACCGGCTCTTATTTTCAGATCGATATTATACCGGCGCCTGGTGAAAGTGAATTCAGATCGTTTCGCGCGCTGGGCGGCAACCGCTTCCTGACGGGCGCGGCTTTGTTTACGCGCGAGTCTGCACGACGACTTCCTTGCCGCCCGGGGCGCTGCCGCTTTCCAGGAAGCTCTGCAGCTCGTCCATCTCGGTATTCAATCGCCGAATCATCGAGGGATCGGGCTTATTGAAGCCCGCGTCGACGTCGAGCTGCGCCGTGACGCGATATTCCCCCTGGCCATCCTCATAGGCCGCGACGGTCAATTCCGTTTTCCAGCGGCGCACGTCCGACTGCCAGAACTGGGCGTTCCAGTCGCCGCGCACGAATTTCCACATCATTTCGCCTTCCCGATCGAGCTTGTAGCCGCTGAGAAACGCGTGCCGATCCAGCAGTCGTCGAAGATACGTGACGGATTCGACGCGCACGTTTCGACGAACGGGCAGCGCGCTGTCGGCATCCTCGCGCGTCGACTCGGGGATCCGGGCGACAAAGGCGCCGGCCGTGATCAGGAGGGCCCCCATGACCCCGAGAGGAATCAGTGTCGCGGGAAGGTATTCGTCCCAGTCGTTCTCGGAAGCTGCGCCGAGGATGATCGGAACGCACAGAATCGCGATGCCCCAGAAGACCAGTCCCGCCAGCTTTAGCGTGCGCGCCTTGACTGCCCGCTTGCGCGCTTTCTCATCCTCGACGATCGGCTCCTTCGGCTTCACCACGTCCGGGCGCGAGACGGGAATGAACCAGATGACGACGGCCGCCGCGCCGCCGAGCAGGATGAAGACGAGCGCCGCGAACATGTCCTCATCCGTGAGATTGAAAATCCCGATCGACGTGCCGGCGCCCGCGACCAGCGACGTTCCGAGGAACAAGGTCGCTTTACGAAAAATCCCGCGCCAGAGGCCTTTCTGGTATCTCGGGAGAGCGCACGAGAGCGCAAAGAGCAACCAGTGCGAAAGGACCACGCCCGATACCAGCGCAATGCCGTAGTCATCGTCCGGCAGGTTCATGAGGCCCAGCGACGCGAAGCACAGCACCATCGCCGTGAACACGAGAGCAGAGACGCCGAACCAGATCGCCCGAGTCGCGGGATTGCGCAGCACCGGAATGGGTGTGCGCGACATGGGCCCGTCGTGCCCGGCCGCTGTCCAATGACCCGCCCGGCGAGCGAGGCCATCTCTCGAAATCGCCACCGCGCCGTCAGCAAATTCACTCGCGGACGCGATGTCATTCGCCGCCATTGTTTCATCCATCTGATGCTGCTTTGCGGCAGTTTTCTTCGCGCGCTTCGGCAGGGGCCATCGCCCGCCGAGCGTTTGCACGCCGAGCGAGGCGGCGGCCAGTATGCCGATCACGGGGATAATGTCGTCGCCCGGCAGGATTTTGACCGCGATAAACGCGAAGATCGCCATGGAGATCGCGGAACCCAGCGACACGACGCCGTGCCGGCCGTCGTCGAGCCGCTGCCGCCAATCACAGAAAACAAACGAAAGGAGGCACGGCAACAGCCAGTCCCTGGCCCCGTCGCCCAAAGCGCCTGTCTCCACCATCAGCAGGTTGGCCAGAAACAGCAGTCCGCCCGCGAGCACAGCGAATGTAAAACCTGCGCTCCAATCCTCTTTTGGCCTTCCCTTCCGGTGGTGCCGCCAATGCCAGATCGCGGCGGCCTGGAGGATCGCGACGATGTGCGCGAACACTGCGAGGCCGTAACCGAAGTCCCGATCGCGGATGATCGTCACCGCGAGCGCGGCAGTCACCGCGATTAGAAAAGCCTTGCCGATCGCTTCCGCGTTCTCGCCCGCCGCCAGCGCGGCGACGCCGCCGCCGGGCGCGCTTTGATCGAGGCGGTCGGACATGTGCTGCAGCCGGCGCTGCATGCCGGCGAAGCGGCCCTGGCGCCCGCCCGCTCCGGGAATCGGCGGCGGCGGCGGCGAGTGCATCTGTCCCGCGTTACTGCTGCCGGCGCCGATCACGGCGACGCCGCCGTGCTGGACCGGGCCGGCGAGATTCCGCGCCGCCCGCGCCGCCATGGTCGAAATGCTGGCCGGCTCAAGGGCCGTGACGGAACGATTCAGATCCTCGACGACGAACAGGTCGGCGATCATTTCATTGACGTTCTGATAGCGGTCCTTGGGGTCCTTGGCCAATGCCTTGCGAATGACATCCGCAAACGGCGCCCCGAGGCCGCTCACCTCCGGCTGGGCGGTGAGGTGCTTCATCAGGACTTCGCCCATGCTCGATCCGCTGTACGGCACGCGGCCCAACAGCAGTTCGTAAAGAATCACGCCAAGTGCATAGATGTCGATCGTGCGGTCGTAGTTCCCCGCCCCCACCTCCGGCGCCATGTAGTGGACCGTGCCGACGCTGATGGTCTGGCCGCTGTGCTGGCTGGCGGCCATGATTTTCGAGAGACCGTAGTCGCCGATTTTGACGTAGCCGTCCTCGTAGAAAATGTTGCCCGGCTTCAGGTCCCGGTGGACGATGCCGCGGTCGTGGAGGTATGCCAGACCCTTGGCAATCTCGCGAACAAAATACGCGGCCTTCTCGGGGCCGAGGCCCTGCGCCGAGTCGATCATCAAATCACGTAGCGAGACCCCGTGGACAAACTCCATGACGACGAAATGTTCGCCGCCGGGGTTTTGCTTGATATCGTGCAGGGCGATGAGATACGGGCTTTTCAGATTCAGGCAGTGCGTGGCCCCGCGCAGCTCCACCTGCGGGTTCTCGCGCAGATACTTGAGCGCAACTTCCTTGCCGCCGTCCGAGAGCGCGTAGTACACCTCGCCAAAGCCGCCGCGGCCCACACCACGCTGAATGGTGTACCCCGGCAACGGCCGATCGCCCTGATTGAAGCGGAAGCTCATCTCACGATCCCTTTGCTGCCCCTCGTGGTGCGTCGTAGGGTGGGTCAGCCTTATCGACCCACCCTTCGCGATAACGTCGCTGCCCGAATGGTGGGTCGATAAGGCCGACCCACCCTACGCGTGCTGACTCGAATGAAGCACGTTCATTGCCTTGCG
>DATMEE010000278.1:0-5469 GCA_035557035.1 Phycisphaerae bacterium | reverse complement strand
CGGTCGCACCCAGGACAGGTGTCAAGCATACTGTCGTTTTCCATAGTGCCGAATTTGATCGTCCTAATCATTCGCTGGACATGACTCCCGATATCTGGAATCTTCCAGCAGGAGTAATTGTCGATTCTAGGTTTGATCCTGCCACAGGGTTGGTCGAGTCCGGGGACGGCCGTTACTTAGGCGGGGGTGTTGTGATTAGCGAGGACGACTGGAATCAGGTAAAGAATCAATATGATTACAGTGCATTACAGGCATTTTGGGAACGCAATAGCGAAATTGGTTCCGGTCCATACCCGAAATGGTGGGCCGCTGCGGGTGCGGACTTTGGTCTGAGCGCAGCGAGTGCCAATCCCGATTTGTGGGAGGCGTATGTCCGGCGGTGGATTCTGCGCCACACTCCCCTCCATCCATCTGCGGGTGAGGAGGCGACGCAGCCTCTGTCGGACGAGCAAGTGACGGCAGCCTGGGGCATTTTGAAGGACTGCCGCCGCCGGGCCAAGCCAATTCTGCGCCGGATGCAGGAGCAAGACGAAGCCAAAAATGCCGGCGCGAATGCGGAGAGAACAGACGCCGGCGGTCAGCAGGAATTGAGCGCACCCACCAGCGCTCCATCCGGCGAGAAGACCGCCACGCTTAGGAAATCCCCGAGAGAACTAACAAAAGTGCCGACTCGATACGAGCGGGAAATCAATACTGTTTTCGAATTGCTGAAGAAGCGCCTGGCCGAGTTGCTTCGGGAAAATCAAAGACTCTACGACGACAAGCCGAAAGTCGCGGCCTCCGTCGCGCCTTCATCGTGACCGCTCTTAACCAGACGCCGGAGGGTTGCAAGTCGTCCGACCTCGCGATTCGCCGCCGCACAATGGGCAGGCAAACCGGAACTTCACGTCCAGCGCTTCATCTACCATCAGCACCAGATCAACCTCGCGCAGCTCGACCGGCGTGGGGCCGCCGGGGCCGAAGTGCATGGCGACGGGATCGCGGCCGGTCTGGATGCCGAGGGCGAACTCCACGTGCTCACCGCAGGATTTACATTCGCCCTGAAATTCGCCGGTGAAGCGCTGCATCTTTTCGATCTCAAGTCTCAAATCTGAAGTTTAGAGGCTGTTCCGGAATCCGCCACGCGGAGCCGCGAGTCTTTCTGAGAAGCATATCCATCGATCTATTTGCGAGGCCCCGGACTTGGCGTCCGGGGTTCTGAAACAGCCACCCAATCTCTGCGGCCTCTGCGCACCCGGCGAGAAAAGAATCTTGACTGTCATGCACAGATCGGCGGCTTCACGAGATGATGCTCCGTCGCCGACTGATACCAGTGCGCGATCTGCAGGAGCCGGTCCTCCGCGAAGTGCGGAGCTAACAGTTGCAGGCCCACCGGCAGGCCATCGCTGGTGAACCCGCAGGGAATGCTGACGGCCGGAATGCCCGCCAGGTTCGCGGCGCAGTTGTAGATGTCCGCGAGGTACATTTCCAGCGGGTCGGATTTTTCGCCGATGCGAAAGGCCGGCGTGGGCGTGGTGGGTGACAGGATCACGTCGCACTTCTTGAATGCCTCCAGGAAGTCATTCTTGATGAGCGTTCTCACCTTCAAGGCCTTCAGGTAATACGCGTCGTAATAGCCGCTCGACAGCGCGAAGGTGCCGAGCATGATCCGCCGCTTCACCTCGGCGCCGAATCCCTCGGCACGGCTGGCGCTGTACACCCCGAAATAGTCTTTGGGCGCGGCGGTTCGATGGCCGTAGCGCACGCCGTCAAAGCGGGCCAAGTTGCTCGACGCCTCGGCCGTGCAGATCAGGTAATAACAGGCGATGGTGTAGGCCGAGTGCGGCAGGTGAATCTCGTGAATCTCCGCCCCGAGTTGCTTGTGCGTCTCGATGGCCGCCTCGACGATGCGCTGCGTCTCGGGATGCAGCCCCTCGCCAAAATACTCCGCGGCGATGCCGATCCGTACGCGGCCGACCGGTTCGTCGAGCTTCGCCGCGTAATCGGGCACCGGCTCGTCGACGCTGGTCGAATCGCGTTCGTCGCGACCGGCGATGACGCCGAGCAGCTCCGCCAATCCGCGCACGTCGACCGCCACCGGTCCGATCTGATCGAGACTGCTGGCGAATGCGACCAGGCCGTAGCGCGAGACGCGGCCGTAGGTGGGTTTCAGCCCGCTGACGCCGCAGAACGACGCGGGCTGGCGGATCGATCCGCCGGTCTCGCTGCCCAGCGCGTACGGCACCATCCGCGCGGCGACCGCGACGATCGACCCGCCCGACGACCCGCCCGGGACGCGCTCCGAGTCCCACGGATTTCGGGTGGTGAAAAACCCGGAGTTCTCGGTCGAGCTGCCCATCGCGAATTCGTCGAGGTTCGTCTTGGCGACGACGACCGCGCCGGCCGCGTGCAGCCGCTCGATGACGTGCGCGTTGTAGGGCGAGCGAAAGTTTTCGAGCATTCGCGAGCCGCAGGTCGTCACGCCGGCACCGGTGCAGATGTTATCCTTCACCGCCACGGCCTTTCCAAAAAATTGACTCGGTGCCGTGAAGCGATCGATCTCATGGGCGCGAGCGATCGCGTCGTGATCGTTCAGTGAGATGACCGCGCGCAATTTAGGATCGAGTGCGCGAATATTCGCCAAGGCCTGCTGAATGTCTTGTTCGGCGGTCGCCATAGTCTCTCAGCGAGCGTCTGGGATCAACGAAAAATCACGCATCGATCTGATCAAGGACCTTCGGCACCTTGAAGTAAGGCCCCGCCGCGGCCGGGGCATTCGCTAGCACCCGCTCAACGCCCAGCGACGGAGTTATGACATCCTCGCGAAACACATTGCGCACGGGCAGTGGGTGCGCCGTCGGCTCCACGCCGGCCGTATCGACTTCATTCAGCTTCTCGACATACGAAAGAATGTCGCGAAGCTGGCCGCCAAGCCGGGCGATCTCTTCATCGCTCAGCTTCAACCGCGCGAGATGGGCGATGTGCCGGACCTGCTCGTCGTCAATCCGCTGACTCATCAATCCTCCTGGCGAAAAACCGTGAGTTACCACTCGACGATGGCCTTGAATCCGCCGTATGCCATGCGGTTGCAGTCGAAGGGCATTTTCTTGGGATCGCACATCTTCATGAGTCGGGGGTCCTTCATCACCTGGGCATTCACGCGGTCGCGGTGGGCGCGCGACTTGTACACGATGTACGAGAACATGATCGTCTCGCCGGCCTTGAGCTTAACGATCTTGGTGAACGGCAGGCACATCGGCACGTTGAGGTCGTCGGCGGCGCATTCCTTGTAATCGAGCGCGCCATATTCTTTCCAGATTTTCCCGGCCTTGACGGCAAGGCGCTTGTAGGCCGGCAGGTTTTTCTTCGGAACGGGCAGGACAAAGCCATCGACGTAGGACATGTGAATTCTCCTTTGCACTGTGTATCGAGTTAAACAGAACAGCAATCCCGACGCGCCGGGAAAGCGGTCGGGCAGCAGCTTGCACTGAATCCGGAATTTTGTCGAGGCTGTCGGGGCGCGCAAGTCATCGGAAAAAAACCACACGACCGCAGAGCCCCGAACTTTTAGAATGGACCTATTCTTCTTCCTCCCGCGTAATATGAATATCGATTTGCGCCTCACCCGTGATGAGGCGGGCGTCGCGGGCGTTCAGGAGCCAGTTCCAGAACCAGCTTAGCAGCACCTGCAGGCGGTTGCGGAAGCCGATGAGGAAGGCGATGTGGATGCCGCCCCAGATCAGCCAGGCGACGAAGCCGCCGCACTTGAACCTGCCGATCTGCACGACGGCCTTGGCCTTGCCGATGACGGCCATCGTGCCTTTGTCGCGGTAGATGAAGGGGGCACGCTGAACGGGCGGCGCGTTTTCCGCAGCCTGGCGATGACGTGCCGATGATTCGCGCACTTCCTTTGCAATCGTCTCTCCCGCGAAGCGGCCCATTTGAAGGCCGCCCTGAGCGACGCCCGGGACCGGGTTGCCCGTGTCGGCCGACCTTGCTGCGGCCATGTCACCCACGATGAACACCTCGGGGTGAGCTGGAATCGTGAGGTCCGGGCCGGCGATCACTCGGCCCGCTCGATCCAGCGGCACGCCGAGCGACGATCCGAGCGGACTTGCCTTCACGCCGGCCGCCCAGAAGACGTTGCGCACGGGAATGAACTCGTCGCCGATGAAAATGCCCTGCGGCGTGATGTTGGTCACCATTGCGTTGACGCGCACCTCGACGCCCATGCGTTCAAGGTCGCGATGGGCGCGGGCGCTCAGCTTCGGATCGAACGGCGGCAGCACGCGCGGGCCGGCCTCGAACAGCAGCACGCGCGTCGTGCGCGTGTCGATGTGCTTGTAATCGCGCGGCAGCGTTCGCCCGGCGATCTCCTTGATCGCGCCGGCCAGCTCCACGCCGGTCGGCCCGGCGCCGACGATGGCGAAGGTCAGCACGGCGCGGCGGGCGTCGTCGTTCGCTTCGTACTCGGCCGTCTCGAATGCGAGCAGCATGCGCCGCCGCAGGGCCGTGGCATCCTCGATGCTCTTGAGGCCCGGCGCGATCGCGGCCCACTCGTCGTGGCCGAAGTAGGCGTGCGTCGCGCCGGCGGCGAGGATGAGGTAGTCGTAGGCGACGCAGCCGTTGGCGAGGATGAGCCGGCGGTTGGCGACATCGACGCCGGTGATTTCGGCGAGAGCGACCTGGCAGTTTGCCTGGCCGCGCAGGACGGTGCGGATGGGCGCGCTGATATCTGCGGGCGAGAGGGAGGCGGTGGCGACCTGGTAGAGGAGTGGTTGAAAGACGTGATGATTGCGGCGGTCAAAGAGGGTGATCTCGACCGGGGCGCCGGCCAACGCCTTCGCGGCGGCAAGCCCGGCGAAGCCTCCGCCGACGATGAGGACGGTGGGGGGCGACTGTGAGGGTGAAGGGGGTTGCGAGGCCATGAGCGCTCCGCCGATCGACAACACGCACTGCTGGCGCCGTTGATGCTATGGGCCGTTTCTCCGTTGAGGTTCGCGCTGCCACGGGGATGACCGCGATTTGCGCCATGCGTGCCATCCAGGAGGCATGTCAGCGACTTCGATTACGGATGAATCGCGCTTCAAGATTTCGGCGAGACCCACGATTGCTGCTTGCTGTTCGTCCGCATCTTCGTGCCCCAAAAATTGCCATCCGTGATCGTCTTCGTCGTGAGTCACGTGAAGAATTGGCGCGCCTTCAAATATAATGGATCGCAGCGTGAACACCGCGCAATTTGGCGGTTGATCGAATGGCCAATCTTTTGGTGTTTTCATTTGCGAACCACCGATTTAGAACGGCAGCGCCCACCGTTGCCTCAGTTTACGCGGGCGTTTTGGCGATAATGGATTTCCTACTTCCAGCACACATTGGCTTGGTATAATAGCCGTTTTGTCAGGAGCATATCATGGCCTGCAATCGCATCGTCCACTTCGAGATTCCCGCGAATCAGCCCGAGGCGCTGACGAAATTTTACGGCGACCTGTT
>DATMEE010000277.1:0-3551 GCA_035557035.1 Phycisphaerae bacterium | reverse complement strand
GCGACCATCCGCGCGTCACCGGCGACGTCAGTTTCCTCGAGGGTCAGGAACTGGCGCAATACGGCGGCTGCGGGTACATCTATTACGCGGGCGAAGTCGGAATCGACCCCGGTTTCAACATCATCGAGGATTTCTTCTTCGGGCCGGACGACATTGGCCGGATGATGGGAATCGAAAGCTGCTCGAATGCCACGCCACTGGCGGGCGCGGCGTTGCTCATGGCCATGTTTTTCTCGCGGAATACCCTACGGCGCCGATTCGGCCGCCGCAGGTAAAAGCCACGTCCATTCCCATTACTACTGATCTAATGAAGCCCGGCGATATTTATCGCCGGGCCTTTTCATTGCCCGTCAGCCCGGTACAGGTCACTGCCTAATACTACATCGCTATATCTTCGCCCCGAAAGGGGCGACGGGCGTAGCCACGGGTGGAGCGAAGCGGAACCCGTGGACAGGTTGCACCCGATTACAAGTCCGCTCCGAAGGAGCGGCGGAATTGTTGAGATAACCAGGCAAAGCTGCACTTGTTCTGGATACTCCAATTCTCAAATTAATTAGTTCGCACAGGCTATTAGCCTGTGCCACACTTCGGTCATTTATCGGCAACGAGGCGATCGAGCGATTGCGCCAGTTTTCCGGTAAGGCTCGCGCGGCTGTAGTCCCGAAACGCCGGGTCCAGCACAATCGCCGGTTGCGGATGCATTGCCACGTACTGCCGAATTCGTTCAACCTGCTCCAACAATCCGTCGTCATCGCCCAGTCGTGCGAAGAACGCCCGCTCGGGCACGAATTGCTCCAGCAGTTTGCGATCGTTGCTGCCCGGACACTCCTCCAGGCACAGCACTGGCCGACCCGTTTGCAAATACTCGAACAGTTTTGCGCTGGTTCCCCATTGTCCCACGTATGCGCCGGTCAGAAGCAGCAGCGCGTCGGCTTTGCGCATCTCGCGCGTTGCCGAGGCCCGATCAAGAAGGCCTGTCGTTGTCGCGAGGCCTTGCAAACCCATCTCCCGGACGTAGTCGCGTGAGAGATTCCCCACGAATCGGAACTCCACGCCCTCAAGCCGCGGATCGCTACGCACTTTTTGCAACCCGTCGAAAAAGAGTTCCGGGCGATTTCTCGGAATCACCGTCCCAACGTGCGCGATGGTGAGCGATCCCGGTTTCAATCCAGTCGTAGCCGCCTCGGTCTCACTTGATGCGGCGTCCATCGTCGCGGCGATTTCCTCTTCGGGCCGCGGAATGATCTCGTACCCGTTCGGCAGCACCACCACGCGATCCTCGCGAAGATTGAACTCCTTGAGTAATGCCTCTTTCATGGCATCTGACACTGTGAGAATGAGCGTGGCCCGTGCAACGGCTTTTTGCTGCAACCGCTGATGCAGCCGGCGGAATGTCGAGCCGATGGGCTCATAACCACCGGGTCCGAACCAGCGGTCGCGAAAATCGAGGGCGAAGGGGATCGAATTCCCGCCCACGAGAGCCAGCCCAACCTGTACCGCGCTCGCGGGCGGAAACGATGCCAGCACCGCGTCAAACCGCCTCGATTCCATCAGGCCGCGACCGCAGCGCGCGGCTTGCTTTCGCCAGCGCCAGAAGCGATCGGGAAACACAAGTTGCCGCCCGAGTTTTTTCCAGAACGACGGCCGCCGCCGCGGATCGAAATCTTCAAACGGCTCGACCCGTGCGCTGGGGTCGGTGACTGAATGGACCGTGACGCCCGGCGTCTCCGGCACGCTTCCGGGCCGCGCCGCGGTGAGAACCTGAACTTCCCAACCATTCGCCGGCAGATGTTGAGCAAAGCCGAAGACGCGCTCCGCCGCCGCGCCGATCGCCCGGGGATACCAGTACGAAACCAGCAGAATGCGCCGCGTGCCCATGTTGCCGCCGTTTTCCGACACGCGCGAGATTAAACGGTTTGTGAGGCTCGGCGTCTATTGGTATCGTGACCGGCATGAAGCGGGCCGCGCCATCGAGTGACGCGCATGGCTGACCTGTCCGGTGTGCACATGGTGATCGTGCCGGCGTGGTGGCCGTCGCCGGAGCAGCCGACGGCGGGAATCTTCTTTCCAGATTATGCCCGGCGATTCGCCGACGCCGGCGCGCGGGTCGGCGTGATCTATCCCAACCTGGTCAGTCTGCGTTATTTCGCGAGTAAGCCGCGGCCTCCGTTGCTTCCGCGCGTTGAGCGAGAATTTGTCCGTGAAGACATCCCGGTCGTGCGCGTCCGAGGACTTCACACCGCCCTGCGACGGCCGTCTCTGCAGATGAAGCGGTTTCGATCGTGGCTGGCCCGCGGCCTCGATGCCTATCGCAGCCTGCACGGCGAGCCGAACGTCCTTCACGCCATGTGTTCAATCCCAAGCGGCTGGGCCTGCGCGACCCTGAATGATCCGCTGGCCCGGCACGTTCTCGTAACCGAGCTCTTCGGACCCTTCTCCGCTCAGATGACCGCCCGCGCGGGTGCATCTTTCGTCCGCGAAGCGCTCGCCACCGCTGCGGCCGTCGTGACCGTCAGCGAGCGCAGCCGTCGTGACATGCGGGAAGCCGGAATCGACGGGCGAATCGATGTCATCGGGATGCCGGTCGGAGTCGAATTTCTTGACGCGCCGATCGCACGGTCTCACCACAATGGTCCGGTTCGCGGCTTGTTCGTGGGCCGACTGACCGAGGCGAAAGGCGTCAGCGAGTTGGCCCTCGCGGCCTCCGCGCTTTCAGCGATGCATGAGTGCGAATGGCGCTTCATCGGCGTTGGACCGATGGGGCCGGAACTGCGCTTGCAATTTGAATTGGTCAACCGCAGCGATCGATTGCAGCTCTTGGGCGAGCAGTCGCGGAACCGAATTGTTGAAGAAATGCTTGCCGCCGACTTTTTCGTTCTTCCCAGCCACGGCGAAACCTTCGGAATGGCGGTCGCCGAAGCCCTGTGCATGGGCCTTCCCGTCGTCACCACCCGGGGCACGGCCTGCCAGGAATTCATTATTGAACGGAATGGACTCCTGGCCGACCGCGGCAGCGTCGAGTCGCTTCAAGGCGCACTTGAAATCATGCTGCATCGCGCTCGAGGATATGATCGCGACGACATCGCCACGGCGGCCCGGGATCGATTCGCTCGTCACAACCTTGCCTCGCAGTACCAACCTTTTCTGAGAGGCGTCGCCGCTGGTCCCGTGCGGAAAGTGAATTCGTCTGGGTCGCCTTTTCCTGCGTAGCTCCGTCCCTTTGTGCGTTGTCGCCTTTGACCCTATCCTCGATTCCATGTGCGGAATCGCCGGACTGCTCCTCGACGAAATCAATCCCGATGGGCCGCGTTGGCTCACGGCCATGACGCAGTCTCTTTACCACCGCGGCCCCGACGACGGCGGAGCGGTGGCATTCGGCATGAACGGCTCGCCCGCCGTCAGCCGCGCGCTGGGCAAGCCGGATGAGCCGGTCGAGTGGAAACACGTCCCCATGAAACTTGGCCTGGGCGCCCGGCGGTTGGCCATCGTCGACCTGTCGCCTGGCGGCCATCAGCCCATGAGCAGCCCGGATGGCCGCGTGTGGCTGGTCT
>DATMEE010000276.1:0-3806 GCA_035557035.1 Phycisphaerae bacterium | reverse complement strand
AACTCGGCGATCGTCTGCTTGCCCGTCAGATGGCCGATCTCGTTGATCGACCTGACCATCTCCCGGTCGATCGGGTCGTGCAGGATTTCCTTGACGAAGCTGCCGTCGATCTTCAGGAAATCGACCGGGAAATGCTTGAGATAACCGAACGACGACAAGCCGGTGCCGAAATCGTCGAGCGCGAACTTGCAGCCGAGTTCCTTCAGGGCGTTGATGAAGCGATTCGCCTGGGAATAACTGGCGATCGCAGCCGTTTCCGTTATCTCGAAGCAGATTCGCGTCGCATCGATCCCGCTCATCTGGAACTGGTCGATGACGAACGGCAGGAATTTCTCGTCGCCCAGGCTCTGTCCCGACAGGTTTATGGAGCACAGGCGCAGGCGCGCGCGCTCGTCTGCCTCGGACACCAGCCAACGGAAGGCATTCTTGATGACCCAACGGTCGATACTGGGTGTAATTCCATAGCGTTCGGCCGCCTCGATGAACAGGCCGGGCGCGACGATGCCGCCCGTTTCATCCCGCATGCGAAGAAGCAGCTCATAGTGAATGCCGTCTTCCGCTGTCTGCAGCGGCTGGATCGTCTGGCGGAACAACTCGAAGCGGTCCTCGTCCAGCGCGTTGTTGATGCGCGCCGCCCATTGCATTTCGCGGCGCCGACGCATGAGATCGATGTCGTTTTCGAGAAAACTGTGGATGCGGTTGCGCCCGGCTTCCTTCGCCGTCGCACAGGCGCTGTCGGCAGCGCTCATCAGGGCGGCGACGTCTTCATTGTCCGCGGTGATCGGCACGACGCCGATGCTCACCCCCAGCCGGAAACTGCGGTCGTCCCAGAGAAACTTGAACTCGCTGATGGCGACGCGCAGGATCTCCGCAGTCTGCATCGCCTCGTCGAGGCTGCAGCTCTCAAGCAGCACGCCGAACTCGTCGCCACCGAGCCGCGCCAGCGTATCGCGCCAGCGAATCTTGGATTTCAGCAACGCGCCGAGCTGGCCGAGCAAGGCATCGCCCGCGCTATGGCCACAGGAATCGTTAACGATCTTGAACTGGTCGAGATCGAGATAACAGAGCGCGTAGGAAGTCTCCCTCGCTTTCGCGCTTTTCAGGGCGCGCTCCAGCCGGTTCTCGAACTCACGCCGGTTGACGAGCCCCGTCAGTATGTCGTGACTCGTGTGATAGCTCAGCCGGCGGTTCAATTCGCGCGACTCGCTGACGTCGTGGAACACCAGCACGCCGCCCGTCACCTCGCCCTTGCCGTTGCGAATCGGCGATGCCGTGCTCTCGATGTAAAGCTCGTTGCCGTCGCGGCGGATCAATAGCGTCGGCCGCACCGACTTGATTGAGCGGTCGCGGCGGATCGATACCGAGAGCGGGTTCTCCAGCGGCTCGCAGGTCTCCTCGTGGAAACCCCGGAATATCTCGTCGATTGCCCTGCCGCTGGCGTCGTCGACTTTCCAGCCGGTCAGTTCCTCGGCAACCGGATTGATGTACTCGACGTTGCAGTTGGCATCGGTCGTGATGACGCCGTCGCCGATCGAACGCAGGGTAATCTGCGCGCTTTCCTTTTCGCGAAAGAGCGCTTCCTCGTAGAGCTTGCGTTCCGTGATGTCGACTTCGACACCGAGCAGGCGGATGAGACGTCCCTTGTCGTCCTGCCGCGCCTTCGCCCGGCTGGTCATCCAGCGCCACTCGCCGTTCTGGTGCTTCATGCGGTGGACGCTTTCGAAAAACGGAGTTTTCCCTTCGAGATGCTCGCGCATCTTGGTCTGCACGCGCGCCATGTCGTCCGGATGCACCAGCCGGTACCAGTCCGGCAGCACGTCTTTACGGTCCTGATCGTAACCCAGCATTTCCTTCCAGCGCCGCGACAGCTCGATGCGTTTCGTCTGACCGTCGAAGTCCCAGATGCCGTCGTTCGCAGTCAGGTTGACGAGGCGGTTGCGTTCCTCCAGTTCTTCCAGTGCGGCGAGCGTGCGCATGCGCTCGAGCCCGGAGGCGAGCGACGCGCCGATCAGTTTCACAAGGAGATGCAGGTTCGCATCCCAGCCCTGGACGGGGCGTTCGTTCGCCAGTGCGAGAAATCCGGCGAGTTCGCCGCGCACCGCGAAACCGATGATGAGACAGGAACCGATGCTCAGTTCAGCAAGACGCTTGAGCTCCGGAATCGCCGCCGCCGGACCTTCGTCCGTATCGGAAATATCGATCAGCCGGAGATGTCCGAGCCGTTCCCACAGCCAGGGCCATGCTTCCTGTCCCTCACCGGCGAGCGGTTCGGGATTGCAGGCGGAGAACACGGAACTCGATGACAAAACAGTCTCGATGCCGAAACCGTCGTCGTGGAGAAGCGCGAGAAAGGCGGCGTCGCAACCGGTGGCATCCGGCAATTCGGCGATATTGTCGCGAAGTTGATCCTGGTAGCGCCCGGGATCGAGGTTTTGCACATTGACGGCGATCTTCGTTTGCAGCGCATCCACGGCACCACGATTGCGCTCGCCCGCTCGTGGCCGACGACGCGTTACGGGCATGTGCCCCGTGAGGTTGCTGCTGCCGGACGCGGTTGTCATTCCGCCGCCTATGGTTCGTTATTCTTCAATATTGAGTCTTGGCATACAGTCTAGCCGGCTTGTAGTCCCGCGCCTGCGCACTGCCGCACAAATGCGGACCTCCCTCTTCCTCCGGCTTGCCGTCACATTCTGACACGTCACCGCAGGAATTCAAGATAAGTGTATGTATTTTTGTACTTTGTACTTTGAACCCTTTCCCTTTCTGCACATCGCGGCGGACGCATTCGCTACAATCCCGCCGTTTCGGGCCACGCGGCACGTTTCTTGCTGTATTTCCGGCAGGCGGATTGCGAGGACGTGATGGGCGACCTGGCCAGACCCGAAGGCATCGAGCCGCGACACGTGCACGAGGCGCGCGGCTCGTTCGTCCGGCGTCGTCCGTTCGACCTGGCGGGGCTCGGGCTTCTTCTCTGCCTCGGGTTCTTCGGCTTTTACGGCGCCGACGCGAGGCACACCGCTTCGGCTGATGGGGTCGAACTCACGGTCGAGGGCCCCGGCCGAATTCGTAACGGTGAGTTCTTCGAAATGTCCATAAATGTCGCGACGACTCGTGACATCGCGGACGTCGTCGTCCTCATCGGCGCCGACCTGTGGTATGACGTCACCGTCAATACCCTTCTGCCCGATCCAACCGAGCACGGCTTCCGCGACGATGCATTCGAATTTCGCTTCGGTGCGCTGAACGCCGGCGAAAGCCTCGACATCAAGATCGACGGGCAGATCAACCCAAGCCTCGCGCTGTCCGCTCACGAAGGCGCAATTTCCGTGGGCGACGGCGACGCGGTGCTTGCTGCAGTGACCTACGCAATGGAGGTGCTTCCCTGATGGATATCGTGTTGCGCGCCACCGTCATGTTTTTCGCTTTGTACCTGCTCGTGCGGGTGATGGGAAAGCGCGAGCTGGCGCAGTTGACGCCCTTCGAACTCATCGTGCTCGTCGTCTTCGGCGACCTGATCCAGCAAGGCGTGACGCACAACGACTTCTCGCTGACCGGCGCGATTCTGGCGATTTCGACGATGGCCTTCTGGGCCCTTGCGATGAGCTGGGCGACGTTCATCTCGCCGAAAGCCGAAGCGATTCTCGACGGCGAACCGCGCGTGATCGTGCGGGACGGACAGGTCGTCGAAGAAAACCTGCATCGCGATCGCCTGACGCGCGCGGAGATCCTGTCCGAGATGCGGCTGGCCGGGATCGCCCGCTTGGGCGATGTCGCGTGGGCGATCCTCGAGCCGCAGGGCAAGATGA
>DATMEE010000275.1:0-14043 GCA_035557035.1 Phycisphaerae bacterium | reverse complement strand
ATCTGCGGCTGAGTGGTCGCTTGCTGGCGGTCGCTTTTGAGGAATTGATCCAGGTCGCGTTGATCGCTGCTCTTCGCCGCGGGCGCATCGGTCTTCGGCGGCGGAGCAGCCTCCCGCGCAGGCTTGCGGTCGCATGCCCAGGTAAAAATAATGAGCGAAAGCGGCAGCAGCTTCCGGGCTGTGAGATTCGCGAGGGCCATTCGTAAGCTCCAATATTTTTCTTGCTTCCCCGAGCGATCTGGTTATACCGCACGGCCGGGAAGGTTGGAAAGAAGCCATTCCCCACCGCCCATTCTAGTATGACGTCGGGTCTCGCGGGCACGCCGCGCGAATCCGTCTATTCAAACATGGTTGAAATGAGAAGCGCCCCATTCCTGATTGCCTTGGCCGGCGCAATCAGGGTATTTTTCATCACTCACGCCGCGAAGCGGCTCGGGAACAGAGCCGCGCCCGTAAGGAAGCGGTCAGCGCTCGACTCGAGGTCGGCGCCAATATCCGGCAGCGATGCACGCTAGGCGCTTTCGCGGGTGACCATCTTGTAGTCTTCGCGCTCGCCGCGGCCGCGAAGCGGGTAGTCCTTCCGAAGCGGATGGGCCTCAAAGTCGTCCCACGTCAGAATGCGCCGCAGATCGGGATGGCCGTCGAAGATGACGCCGAACATGTCGAAGACCTCGCGCTCCATCCAATTCGCCCCCGCCCAGACCCCGACGGCCGAGGGCACGCGCGGCTCCGGATCGTTGACATAGCACTTGATCCACAGCCGGTGGCCATGCGTGATTGAAAGCAGCGAATAATTGACGCCATAGCGATCGACCGCGTTCGGAAAATGCAGATAGTCGACGCAGGTGAGGTCGATGATCTGCTCGAATTTCGACGCCGCGTCGTCGCGCAAAAACGTCAACACCTCGATCAAACTCGAAGGGTCGACACGAATGTAAAACTGGTCGGAAAGCTTTCCCTCGCGAATGACGAGCGCCCGTGCCGCGTAGCCCGATCCAGGAAACCGGACATTAAGCAGTGCCGCCAACTCGTCAGCAGACGCCATCGCATCACTCCGCCGCGGCAGCCGCGGTTTAGCTTCCAACCGATACTTCGGCGGAACGGTCAATCTCCGTCCCGGGGTCGAACTCAGTGCTGTTTTTTTGAGGGCGCAGCGTGCGTCCCTTCAGCTCGCCAGCATACCTCAACGGAAAGGTTGTGGAAACCGGGGCCGGCCGCCGCTGGCCGCGCCAGCGATGATCACTTGTTTCCGTCTGCGGAGTGGACGAGTGCGACGTCATCGGGATCGATGCCCACGCGCGAAATGGGCGATGGGCCGTCGACGGATAGGGTGTGGGTCTTTTTCAACATCGACACCGCCCGGCGCGTTATTTCCCCGCTCTGAAAAGCGATTTCGATTTCAATTTCCACCTGATACGGCGGTCCGTCTTGTGTCTGCCGCAATTGAATGGCCTGCGAAGTTGAATCTCCGCCCTGCTTCCAGTCCGCCTCCAACTTCGGGTAGCCCGCTCTAAAAAACCAGTCATCGAAGAATGCATCCAACTGCTGCTTCGACGCCGCCTCGAAGGCTGCTTGAAACTGGTCATAGCCCTTGTCGCGATCGTCGACGGCCTGGAAGACCCGACGCCAGCCGCGGAAAAACGCCTCGTCGCCAAGACGCTGTCTCAGCATGTGCAGCACGACCGGAACCTTGGTGAAAGCCACCGTGCGATAGCACTTGCACTCGTACAGCGCCGGGTGGGCCAGGGCCTCGTCACCCAGGATTTCGGCCCCGGCGCAATACGCTCTGGCACAATAGGCGACGCCGGCCCGGTATTCACTTGCGCCATAGACGTGCTCGAGGAACAGCAGATTGGTGTAGGTGGAGACACCCTCGGCCAATTCGTTCGGTAGCGGAGCGGCGTAGGCGTTCCACTGGTGAGCCAGTTCGTCAGTGATAAGCGTCGCGCCCAGCGTACCCGGGTCGTCCAGATTTGCGCCGCGCGGTTGCACGCCCTGCAAGTCCCCGAAGAACGCATCCGAAATCAAGATCAGCCCCGGCAGGCTCACACCGGTTTCCATTCGCACCGGCCGAACGTGACAGAAAGCGACGCGGTTCCACGGCAGCGTGCCCATCTGTCGCTCGAACAACTCGGCGGCCCGCACCGCAAGTTCGAGCCGCTGGCGAGCCTTCTTTTCGTCGCCGGCGCGATAATGAAATTCCAGCCCCAGCCCGCCGGAAGTCGTGGCTCTCAGTGTGAGATACCGATCAACCGCGAAGCCGAACGGCAGCAGCCGAGACCGCCCCCGGGGTGCTTCGTATCGAAAGGTCGCGATTCCGCTCTCGACGGATTCACCACGAAAGTCTCCACCGCTGACAGCGACGTAGCCCTCCGGAACGCGAAAGGTCAGTTGGACCTCGGCGGAGTTCAATGCGTCGATGGGGTAATAACTCACATGGCTGGAATAGCTCGAGTCCGCCCGGACCTGTCCCAGCACCGCAACCTCCGCGACCAATTCCTGGTCGATGGAGAAGTCATAGTCGTCGTCATGAAGCCGGCACTCCACCGTGAATTTCTGACCGCGGTTGAGCGGGTTCGGAAGGGCGACTTCGATCGAGTCTGCGGAGCTCCGCTTCCACGTCAGTTCTTGCTCGCCGGAGCGAAGCGAATCCACTGTCAGATCGCTGCAACTCAGTTGGATTTCTCGCAGCCCATCGACGACGGATTCGATTTCGAAAGTGTCGTGCGACGCCAGCCGCTGCTTCCGGGGGTCAATCTCAACGACAATATCGTGTTTTCGAATCACGAATTTTTGCGGGCTGGGCTCTGCGGCTCGCCGGGCCTCACGTACTTGCTCGGGCGTCCGGGGAGGGGCGGGCCGGGTTGTTACCGGCTTGCTCGCAGCACCCGCGACAAAGATGATCGAATCGAAGACCCGCTCGAAAGATTTATTCTGCGCCGCGTCCTTCCAGACCTCTTCGGTCGCCGCGATCTGGATCATCACAATGGCGTCGCCCCGCACGACGCCGTATTCGATGGTCCGAACACCCTCGACGACATACTCCAGGCGATCCGCCTTCTGTTTGCCGATTTTTCCATGGGTGATCGAAGGCTTGGTTTTAAGCATCATCTCGATTTGCTGGGCGCGCGTCCGCATTCCCTGCGGCCACAAAACCTTCGGCAGGCGCAGCAGCGTCAACCGAGGCACGGGCGGCTTGGCCGGCGAATAGATGTGCACGATCGCCGGACTTTGGCTTTCATCCGTAAGCACCCAGTCCGCCGCAGGCAGCGCGACCTGCACGCCGCATTGTTCATCGTTCACGGTGTAACCCTGAGCGTGGGCGCTTGCAGACCAGAGCAGCCCGGTCAGGCCGAACACAAACGTCGACGCACGCATCAGACTCTCCGGAAATTCGTCGCGCAAGATGCGGCGGCTAGCCCGCACGGAGTCAGCCCGGCCCAGGCGACCAGCCGTCCCTTAACAAGACGCCATTGAACAGGCCGCAGTGATCAACGTGCAATAGAGAGTCGCTTCACGAGGAGGCCGATTTGACGGCCGTCTCGGTGCGAAGCTGGACCGTGGGATGCACCACGAGTCCGAAGCCTTTGCCTCGCTCGCCGCTGGTCTTGATGCCGTCGCGATCGACGATGCGCTGGATGGCGAGAATCCCTTCGATCAGCGTCTCGGGCCGCGGCGGACAGCCGGGCACGTAAACATCAACCGGCAGGAACTGATCGATTCCCTGCACCACGGCATAAGTATCGAACACGCCGCCGGTCGAGGCGCACGCGCCCATCGAAATGACCCACTTCGGTTCGGTCATCTGCATGTAAATCGTCTGAAGCACCGGCATCATCTTGATCGCCACGCGGCCGGCACAAATCAGCAGGTCGCTTTGCCGTGGGCTGAATCGCATCACCTCGGCGCCGAAACGGGCGAGGTCGTATCGGCTCGAAGCCGTCGCCATCAGCTCGATGCCGCAACAGGCCGTGGCGAACGGAAGCGGCCAGAGCGAGTTCTTGCGGCCCCAGTTGACGCCGTTTTTTCGGAAGAAATCCACCAGCGTGGAAAGGCGGCTGGTGAGCACGTCGTTGCCGCCCATCGTGTGGGGATCGTTTTGATATTTTTGCATGGCAACGGCTCCTGGGATCGTCGTGCGAAGGATTGTAGCGGACTACTGATAGTCCAGAATCCCCTTGCCCCACTCGTAAAGCAGACCGATGACGAGATACGCCATGAAAATCATCATCACCCAGAAGAGCATCGGCAGTTGCGCCGCAGCGGCCGCGCCGCCGCCCTTGGCATCCAGAAATGCCATCGCCCATGGATAAACGAATATCAACTCCACGTCGAAGATCAGAAACATCATCGCGACGAGATAAAACTTCACGTTGAACCGCCGCCGAGCGTCTCCGATCGGCGGCACGCCGGACTCGTAGGCGCTATCCTTGAATCGGCCTTCGCGATGCTTCTTGGGGAGAAAGTGCGTCAGGAGCAACATGACGACGCCGGCCGCCACCACGACGAGAAGCAGCACGCCGATGGGTCCATAGCCCAGATCGGGCGCCGCGGCGAGGCAGGCAGAGTTGAATCCGAAACTCATCCTCTTCGACCCTTGAAACGGGGCGTGACCACCGCGTCTTAATCGAGCGCCTTTTGAATATCGACGATTTGCAGCTCGGCCTCGGTCTTGCCGTCGAGCGAGACACGGACTCTTTGCCCGGGCTTCTTTCCCAGAAGCTGGCGCGCGATCGGTGTCTGATACGAATAGATGTGCCGATTCATGTCGCCATCGCCGACGCCCAGAATCGTGAGCGACAGCTCCTTGCCATCGGGCGCCTTGAGGTCGACCTTCTGGCCGATGCTCACGTGATCGAGTGGGATGCTCTCGGGGTCGATGATCTTGGCCTTGGCGAGGTCGTTATTGATGTTGGCGACGCGTGCGCGAAGCAGGTCGCGCTCTTCGAGTGCATATTTGTATTCGGAATTCTCGCTAAGGTCGCCCCGTGATGCAGCCTCGCCGATTGCCTTGGCGTTCTCTCGCATCTTGACGTTGATGATATCGTCAAGCTCCGACTCCTTCTGCCTGAGACCCTCGCGGCTGAAATACAATGACGATTCGTCGTCCCAGATCGGCACTTCCACTTTGAAGTACAGCTTTGGAAAGGCCTCACTCAAAATACCGAGCAGTTCGCTCTGGACGCTGGGACCGACGCCCTCCGCACGTTCGATCTGGCGGCGGAAGGCCTGCGCCATCGACAGGTCCATCGGCTTCAGGCATTCGCGAAACCGTGCGTAGTTTTTCGCGCCGATGCCCGAGCGAACTTTCGCCCGCATTTCGTTCACGCTCTGGCCGGCCGCCTTGCCCTCGGAACTCCGCGCGGGGCCGACCAGACTCAGCACCAGCGTGAAAAGCTCCAGCGCCGGAGGAACCGGCAGCGGGGTCTCCACCGACGGACCCTTCCAAATCCACATCACCGCGTCGGTGTAACGCCCGGGATCCGCCAAGGCGCGATCGACGATGCTTTTGAGAAGCTCGCCCTGGCCGGCCTTCTCCACCCGCTTCGCCAGCGTGTCGCACTGGCCCGCGGGCGCAAACAGGACCATCTCGGCGAAGTAGGCGGGCCATTTTTCTGGAAATGCCTCCTCGACGGCACTCGCCGCCAGCCCCCACAGTCGCGCATCGGGAATGTCGGCAATGTCCGATACCGGGTTCTCCGAGCTGCGCAGCATTTCGACGGCCGTGCCGTGCGCATTGGTGACGATGGACAATCCATCGGTGGCGAGCCGCTCGATAATGAGTGCCGTAGCGAAGGCCTTGGAATTATTCTTGTGCCGGCGGAATCGTTCGATATGCCCGACCAGCGCCGTCTGCACTCGATTCAGAAAATCGGGCTGGGTTTCGGATCGCTGCGCCTTGGTGTCGCGAAGATAAGTCTCCAGCAATTCAAGCCACTGCCGCGGTTCGGTCGCGACCTGGAGCGCATTCCACGTTTCCTGCTCCGGCGTCTGGCCGACGGGATCGTAAATCAGAAAAATCGGCGACCGCCCCTCGACGCGGAGATTCGGCGTTTTCTTCAGCCCCGATTTCAAGCGGTTCCACCAGTCGGTCCACTTGGTCGCCTGCACGTATTTGGGCACCAGTATCAGCTTGAGCTGATCGCGGTCGATCTGGTTCTTGTGGCAGCGGCAAATTCCGATCGCGAGCGTCACCGGTTCGCTTTGAACCAGCTCAGCGATCCTGCCGGGGTTGAGCTGCTGTAGCACCTGAAAGTCGTTTTCGTCGGCCGGATCGTAATCGTTGACGATCTCACCCAGCGGCACCGTGCGCTTTCCGCGCGTGCCCTTGATGACGATCTCATCCGCATCGAAATCGGTCTCGACGATCTGCGCCGCCTCGTCTTCCGTGCGATGCATCAGGTAAGAGCCGGGCGAAAGCCGAAGTCCCACGTCGAGATATCGCAGGGCGCGGCGAACCGACTTGCCCTGCTGAAGCCCCGACTTCTCCACCCACGTTTCCAGATCGGGATGCTGCTTGTGCGTCTCTTTGTAGAGAGCCAGAATCTCGCTGCGAAGCTGCTCCCCGTCCGGCAGCCGCAGCAGCAGGCCGCGCCCGAGCTGCAGCGCCTCGCGGGCCGAATGATTTTCCTTCATGCTCGAAAGCCACGCCCACCCCATCGTCTCGGCGAGCTTGCCCTGCCCCGCCTCGACGGCCGTATCGATGATCTTGAGCAATTCATCGGGAGCCGAAGCCGGCTGCGCGATCCGGGTCAACCATTCCGATTCGAGTTCGCTCCATCGTTTTGCGTTCGCGAGCGTCCTAAGCGTCTCATGCCCCATCAGCACCATCCTGAAGAACTCCTGAAAACCTTCATTTTGCCCGAATTGCCCCATTTTGTCGAGGACGGCGAAATCTCAATGCCCGTCACGCGCCGGCTAGACGAAAACAGAGCCCTGACCGTGAGGGAGGGATAGGTCCCCGAATCGAACGCCCATCATACTTGCAGTGAAAAGGGTGCCACTGCTCTCAAGCAGTGCGAAGGCAAAGGAATCGTGAACTAAGAGATGAAAGTTTCAGCGGCCATCGGACTCAACTATGTGCATCGGCACTTCACTCCGCCGGTCCGAGGTTCCTGGGTCGACTACACCTCCGTCACTTCCTTCGTCTTCGCCGCCGCCATCTCTTCCAGCATCGATTCATATTTCTTGGTCAGCTTGTCCATCTCCTCATGGCCGCGCTTCGCGTCGTCCTCCGGCAGATCCCCCGCCTTCTTCTCCGAGTCGATCTGCTGGATCGCGTCGCGCCGCGCGTTGCGGATCACGATCTTCTGCGACTCGGCCAGCTTCTTCACCTGCGTCGCGATCTGCTGCCGCCGTTCCCCCGACAGCGCCGGCACCGGCAGCCTCAGCACCTTCCCGTCGCTCTGCGGATTGATCCCCAGCGACGCCTCCTGCAGCGCCCGCTCGATGTCCTTCAGCGTCGTCGGGTCAAACGGCTTCACGATCAGCATGCTCGCCTCGGGGGCGCTGATCGTCGCGAGCGCCTTCAGCTCCATCGGCGCCCCGCCATACGCCGCCACCTTCACCTTCACTTGGTCCACCAACCCCGGCGACGCCCGGCCGGTGCGCACCCCGCGGTACTCCGCCTTGAGAAAGGTGACGGCCTTCTCCATGGCCTCCTCGGCCTCCATTTCGATCTCGTCCAGCGGCATGAGCAGCTTCTCCTTATATCTAAAGGCTATTTTAGAGCCTGATGTCGAAATAACAATTCGCGCGCGGAGAGGCGGCTTCTCTCGAACGCGAAAGTCCCGCGCACTTGCCTGCCACGGCGGATCTACGACGTGCGGAGTTCTTCTATGGAAGCTCCTTGCGGGTCCGGAGAATTTGGCGTGGTTTTCACATCGACTGCCCTGTCTGACATTCGAGGCTGTATGACAGCCCAAGAACCCTTCGAGCTCCGACACGCAGACCAAGGCTTTCATCCCATCTGAAAGAGACAACAACCGTAACTGCTAAGCAATCAGCCCGAACCGCGTGCGGATGCGCAGTTCCAATCGCGCGAAAATCAGCCGGTCCGCCATCATGCCGATGGCCACCATAATGCACATCACCGCCACGACCTGCGCCACGTCGCCGAACTCGCGGCCGACGTTGAGCAGGAAGCCGACGCCCCGTCGCGGCAGCATGAACACCAGCTCGCCGCCCATCAGCGAACGCCACGCGAAGGCGAATCCCTGCCGCAGACTGCTCGCGGCGGCCGGCATCGCGGCGGGCAGCAGCACATGGTAGTAAAGCCGGAATCGCCGGCCGCCCAGCATGAGCGCCGCCTTTTTGTAGATCGGCGGAGTCTGCCGCAGCCCGTCGCGCAGCGCAATGGCGATGGCGAAAAAGCTGCCCATGATCAGTACGAAGACGATGCTCGACTCGTTGATTCCGATGACCAGCACCGCGAGCGGCACCCAGCAGATGCTGGGCAACGTCTGCAATCCCAGAAAAAGCGGTCCCAGAAGCGCGTCGACAAATGGAAAACGCCACATCAAGAGTCCGAGCATCCCGCCGAGGAAAAGACTGATCAGAAATCCGACTGCCAGCCGCACGCCGCTGGTGATCAGGGCGGTCGGCAACGTGACGGTGAGGTGCGAAACATTGTCCGCGACGGATCGAAACGGCCAGCCCGGTCCGGTCGGATCGCCGAAATTGGTTTGGATGCTCAGCAGATGGAGCATCGCATCAAGAACGTGGCTGGGCGCGGGAAACAGCCAGGGCTTCCAGCCGATGATGCGGAAGCCGGCCTCCCATCCCGCGATCAGAACCAGCCAGACCAGCAGTATTTTAACGCGGCGCGACATGTGTCATGGTCTCGGCATTGAACCGGTTCACTTCGTCCTCGATCTCGCGGCGGATCACGCCGACCACCTCGCTGATTTCCGGGCTGTCAAAATCACGCGGGTGCGGAATAGGCACGCGGACCTCCCGGCGAATGCGGCCAGGATGGGCGTGCATGATGATCACTCGGTCGGCCAGGCGCACGGCCTCCCCGACCGAATGCGTCACGAAGAGAATCGTCTTGCGCGTGCGGCCCCAGATTTCCTGCATCTGCCCGTGAAGCAAGGTGCGGGTCTGTGCATCCAGCGACGAGAATGGCTCGTCCATCAGCAGCACCGGCGGGTCCATCACCAGGGCCCGGGCGATGGAAACGCGCTGGCGCATGCCTCCGGAGAGTTGGTGAACCAACAAGTTGGCGAACTGACCCAGATGCACCATTTTCAACGCTTCGACGGCCCGGTGACGGCGCTGCGCCTTCGGCACGCGGGTCAGTTTCAAGCCGATCTCGACATTCTCCAGTGCGGTCAACCAGGGAAAGAGGCCATGCTCCTGAAAAACCATCGCCCGGGTTGGCCCCGGCATTCGGACAACCGCGCCGTCCAGCCGCACCTCGCCGCTGGTCGGCGGCATCAGCCCCGCGGCGATATTGAGCAGCGTGCTCTTGCCGCAGCCGCTGGGACCGACGACCACCACGAACTCGCCCGGCTCGCAGGTGAGACTCACGGACTGCAGCGCCGGGGCGTATGCCTTGTGAAACGCCTTGGAAATGTTGACGAGTTCGAATCGCCCGCGCGACGACGCCCTTGGCGGCGCGTCGCCCGAATCCGCGATCAAGAGTTGTTCAGAGTGCAATGGCGTCGGCACCGGATGTCTTCCTCTATTGCCGCCGAAGTGAATTGAGCAGAGTTGTGTCGATAAGGTGACTCATGTCCGGCGCCTGGGCGGCGTTGCCGACGTTCGCGGACCACTCGGCGAAGGTGCGAAACGTCTGCTCCAGCGGCTGATCCGTGAACCGCGTGCGCGACAGCGCCGCTCGAATGATGGCTTCGGACATGGGCTTGCCCGTCTCCTTGGTCATCGCGCGATTCAGATCGGCCGCATACCTGTCAGACTCGCCCGCGAGCCGGCGAACCCACTTCTGATGCTCGGCCAGAATCTTCTTGATTATCTCCGGGTGGGCCGCGAGGAACTCCGGCGACGTCACCATGACGGCCAACGTGAATTCCTTACCCGGCCAAAGGTCCTTTTCCTCCGCGACAATGCGGCCGCCGGCTTCCTCGACCAATCGAGCGCCCCACGGCTCAGGCACCCAGGCGGCATCGATCTGGCCGCGGGCCATCAGGCCGATCTGTTCGGCATTCGCAATCGCGAGCACGTTATCGAGGTTCGGCTGGCCCAGCGTTTTGAGCAGATAATTGCGTGCGGAAATATCCTGCGTGTTGCCAAGCTGGGGCGTCGCGAGTTTCCGCCCTTTCAGATCGGCCAGCGTGCGAATATCGGAATCACCGCGAGCCACGATGACGACACCGTTGGCCGACACGCCGGCGATGACGCGAACGCCCTGGCCGCGCGAACGCACATGGGCGTTGATAACCGGCCCGGGGCCGATGTAGCCAATATCCAGCTCCCCGGCGAAAAGCGCTTCGATAAGCGAGGGCCCGGCGTTGAAGGTCGTGGGGGTCAGCTTCACCGGCGCGATCGCTTTCGCGAAATCGCGGGACGCCACGCCAAGCAGCGCGGGAGCATGCGAGATGTTTGGAAAGTAGCCGAGACGAAGTTCGTCGATCGAGCTGGAGCCGCTCGCCGTGGAAGACTTCGACCGATCGCATGCGCCCAGTCCGAGCAAGAACAGCGCTTGGAATCCAAGAAGAATGGCGCCGAAAGTACACGGCCCTGCCCCGAAGGGGCGACGGGTTGTAGTCACGGGTGAAGCGAAGCGAAACCCGTGGATCACGTCGCGAAAAAGCAGTCCGCCCCGACAGGGGCGGCGGAGCCACGAATTCAGGCCACATGATTGAGGATTGAGAATAATTAGTGTTCTCCCGATATCACTCACGGAACTCGGCGCAGCCAGTCCCCAGTTTATCTCAATTCACAGCGACGTTCGAGATGCCGGCTGTTCTCGGTCCCAAAGAATTCGGACTTGCAAATTCGCCCCTGCCGGGTACACTCTTTGTATTGCAGTTTCCCAAGGACGCGCGATCAACATGTACGCTCTCTTCCAGCAACAGGTGCAACAGCAGGCCGAGTAAGCTCGGCCATCACGTCGGTTTGCACCCGCTTCGCGTTCCAGTCACCCCAGCAGATTTCACAAAGAAGTGTTCGATCCTGCCGGGTTTTTCATTTCCGAACCGTGTGCAAATTGACAAGGGATTCGCTGCGAAGCAGCAAACAGAGCCGCGCCCGTTAGGAAGCGGTCAACGCTTCACGGGCGAATGATACGGGACATTGTCAGGAGCCGTCGCGACCAAATACGGCCACCCCAAGATACGCGCCCCACCGCTTCCTGACGGGCGCGGCTCTGTTGGACTTGCGGGATTCGAGGGATATGCTGAAAGTCAGCATAATCGAATCAAGTTGTGACACATTCTTCAGGGAGACTACTTCGATGAAGTCTGAATCGGCACGCGATCGTGCGGTGGACGCCGCCATTTCGTGGCGGGAACACAAGACCCGGGAAGTTACGACGGCCGAGCGCATCGACTCTTATTTCGGCTGCGACGTCTTCAACCAGCGCACGATGCAGCAACGTCTCCCCAAGACCGCCTACCGCAAGTTCATGCAGACCGTATCGCACGGCGAGCCGCTCGACCGCGAGGTGGCCGACGTGGTCGCGTCCGCGCTCAAGGATTGGGCCATCGAAAACGGCGCGACGCACTACACGCACTGGTTCCAGCCGCTGACCGGGCTGACCGCGGAGAAGCACGATTCGCTGATTCAACCGACCGGCGACGGCAGCGTGGTCTATGCGCTCTCTGGCGCGGACCTCTCCCAGGGCGAGCCGGATGCGTCGAGCTTTCCCTCGGGCGGGCTTCGCGCCACGTTCGAGGCCCGCGGCTACACCGCCTGGGACGCCTCCAGCCCGGCGTTCCTGATGCGCGGTGACAACAGTGTGACGCTCTGCATCCCCACGGCCTTCGTCTCGTGGACCGGCGAGTCCCTCGACCAGAAGACCCCCCTGCTGCGCTCGATGGAGGCGCTCTCCAAACAGGCGATGCGCATCCTGCGGCTATTCGGCAAGGCCGAGGGCGTGACTCGCGTCTATACCACCGTCGGTCCTGAGCAGGAGTATTTTCTCATCGACGAGAATCTTTATTACGCCCGGCCCGATCTCGTGCTCTGCGACCGCACGCTCTTCGGCGCGAAGCCGCCCAAAGGCCAGCAGCTCGAGGATCACTACTTTGGCTCGATCCCGCCGCGCGTGCTGGCCTACATGGCCGAGGCCGAGCGCGAGCTGTACCGCATGGGCATCCCGGTGAAGACGCGGCACAACGAGGTCGCGCCGGGACAGTTCGAGATCGCGCCGATCTTCGAGACGTCAAACATCGCCTGCGATCATCAGATGCTGATGATGGAAACGCTCAAGCGCGTCGCTCCGCGCTACGGCCTGGTCTGCATCCTGCACGAGAAGCCCTTCGCGGGCATCAACGGCTCGGGCAAGCACAACAACTGGTCGATGATGACCGACACCGGCCACAATTTGCTCGATCCGCAGGAGGAGACGCACACCAACAGCCAGTTCCTGGTGTATCTCTGCGCCGTCATCCGCGCCGTGAATCTGCACGCCGATCTGCTGCGGGCGTCGATCGCGTCGGCCGCGAACGATCATCGCCTCGGGGCCAACGAAGCCCCGCCGGCGATCATCTCCATCTTCCTCGGCGACATGCTCACCGACATCATCGAGCAGTTGGAAACCGGGACCACGAGCCGCACGATCAAGGGCGGCACGCTCGATCTGGGCGCGACGACGCTGCCGCAGCTTCCGCGGCACTCGGGAGACCGCAATCGCACCTCGCCGTTCGCGTTCACCGGCAACAAGTTTGAGTTTCGCGCCGTCGGGGCGTCCGCCACGTCCGCCTGGCCCAACACGGTGTTGAATACCATCGTCGCCGAATCGCTCGATTACATGGCGACGCAGCTTGAAGAAGCCGCCGGGAAAAATCCCGATTTCACCCGGCTCGAAGCGGCCGTGAAGACCGTCCTCAAGCAAGTTGTGAAGGACAACAAGCGGGTCGTCTTCAATGGTGACAATTACGCGGCGGCGTGGCACCGCGAAGCCGAGGGCCGCGGTTTGCCGAATCTCAAGAACACCGTCGCCGCGCTTCCGGTCTTGAACACAAGCCAGACCGTAGAACTGTTTGAAAAATACAAGGTGCTCAAGAAGAGCGAGGTCGACAGCCGCTACAACATCGCGGTCCATCGCTACAACGCGCAGATTCTCATCGAGTCCGAGCAGATGGTCCTTATGGCCCAGACCATGATCCTGCCCGCGGCCCTGCAGCATCAGGCCCGGCTGGCCCAGGCGGTGGTTTCCACGACGGCTGCCGGCGTGGAATGCGCCGCCCAGAAGGCACAGCTCGAAAGCTTCGTGAAAGTCGTCAACGAGTTCACCGCCGCGGCGATGGAGCTGGCCGAAGCCGACGACCATCGACACGACGACTCCTACGCCCACGCGAAGCACATGCACGAAGCCGTGATCCCGCTGATGCAAAAACTCCGCACGCTCGGCGACCGGCTGGAGATGCAGGTCTCGTCTGACCTATGGCCGCTGCCGACCTATCGGGACCTGTTGTTCGTAAAGTGATATGGCGAGACGGGCCAGCCCCCAACCGCCATGGCAATGTCGGGGGTTGGTTGCCGCCTTCGTTGATACTCTATTGTCTTCAACGCCGAGTATGATGCATTGCAAATCAGCGAGAAGGTCATAAGAACCAAGGTTGCGACCGGCCAGCTTGACTTCTCGGTCCACGCGATATTCGAAGCCGCCGCCGATTTGTTATTTGTCGACGAAATCGAGACGGCGATGGCTCGCGGCGAGATCATCGAAGATGACACACCGCGGCACCAATGCCTTGGTTCTGTCAAGGATCACGGTGAACGAGCCGATTCACGTCGTGCTTGACTATCATCGGCTGCAGAATCCCGATCAACCGCTGGTCGTTGTGACCATCTATCGCCCGGACCCCGCTCGCTGGATTGACGCTCGTGTTCGGCGTCCCTAACATGGATTGAGAT
>DATMEE010000274.1:0-13339 GCA_035557035.1 Phycisphaerae bacterium | reverse complement strand
ATCGCGCGCGGGCTCATCGAGCTCCACGGCGGCCTGATCACCGTCGACTCGCAGCCCGAGGTGTTCACGGAGTTCACCGTCCTCCTGCCCTTCACGCACCAGGTCCGGCCCAACACCGAACCGCCGGCTCGGTAACACGCTCGCTGTGTTCTCTGTGGCAATTCCGATCTTCCTCGGAGAACGGAGCGTTCGTTCTCGAAGCGAGGCCGCACGCCGCCCGGCCGGAGCCACTCGATCAACACCATCCAGACCGGCAGCACCGACACCAGCAGCGCCGTCAGGCCGCTCGGCACGAATTTCTCGGCCCAGACAACGAGGCCGTTTGCGCCGAAGAGCAATAGCGCGCCGACGATGATGGCATTTCGCAAATTCAGCCGCGACGGCCGAGCGGCGCCGCGCATTCTACAGTAGAGATAGAGCACGGCTCCCGCGATAAGGAACCGCACACCGGCCATAACGGTCCCGGGCATGGTTTCAATCGCGATCTTGATGCCGAGATAGGTGGAACCCCAAATGACGTAGACCGCACCGAAGGCTGCCGCCACCGCCCAGATCGAAGGCTCCCGCGCCCCTGCCGATTTCAACATGGAATTAGAAGTGTCCCTTCATCGGCCCGCCGCTTCCTGTTCGATTCGCGTTTCGCCATGCCCGGATGATATACGGCATGCATGGACCACAGGTTCTTTCAACACGGACGGAGGAACGGTATCCCGTTTAGCCCAGACCTGAAAGGTCCGGGGGGGCGAGAAAGTGCGTGCACAAGAAAACATCGGTTTCCGGAGAAAGCTCCATTTGTGTCCTGACGCCGAAGTATCAGCGCTCGTGGATCATCTATTAACCTGGCGCTTTTGCGCATTCACCGGGCCCTTTGGGCCGCGGCTAAACATGAACGCCTGAATTCCAGAAACCTATCGTTCAAATATCACACCCGAAACAATTCGGCTCCGCGTGACTGCTCCAGATCGAGCAGAAACTGTTTTCTCCAAAGCCCCCCGCCGTAGCCGCCCAGCTTGCCCCCCTTGTTCACGACGCGATGGCACGGAATCAGGATCGCGATTCTGTTACAGCCGTTGGCCGTGCCGACTGCGCGTTGGGCGCCGACGCGTCCGATATCCGCGGCAAGCGATTCGTACGCGATCGTCTCGCCGTAGGGAATCTCCAACAGCCGCCGCCAGACCGCCTCCTGAAACGGCGTGCCCGGATAGGAGAGCGGCGTGCGGAATTCTTTTAGCTCTCCCGCAAAGTAGGCCTTCAACTCGCCTTCGGCCTGCTCAAGAATCTTGTTCCGTCCCGGCACGATCGAGCAATCGAACCGCGAGCGTAGCGTCTTGATCTGCGTCTCCAGCGCCCGGCGATCGGCGAATTCAAGCAGGCACAGCGCGTCCGCGGTCGCCGCCATCAACAGCGGCCCGAGGGGGCTCTCCACGACCTTCGCCGCCATGCACTCGGTGTCGCGGCCCTGACCCGGCGTCTTGCCGAAGGTCTTCTCGAAGGCATCGCGAAACGCGCTGTTCGAACGATATCCATGATCCATCGCCACGTTCATGAGCTTGCCGCCCTCCCTGATGCGCGACAGCGCCAGTCCCATGCGCCGCGCCCGGTGATACGCCTGAAAGGTCATCCCGTAATGCTCGTTGAAATACCGCCGGGCACGCGCCGGCTCGATCGCCATGGCCCGCAATTCTCCGTCGCGAATCCGATCCGTCGGCCGCGACTCCACCGCTGCGAGCAACTGATTCACCCATCGCGGAGGCGTGCCGTTGGTGTCCATCGGCCGGCACCGCTTGCACGGCCGATAGCCCGCCAGCAGCGCTTCGCGCGAGGAAGGGAAAAACTCCACGTTGCGGGCCTGGGGCTTTCGTGCGGGGCAAACCGGGCGGCAGAAGATCGACGTCGTTTTGACGCCGACGAGGAAAATCCCCTCGTAGCCGGCATCGCGCCGCGTGAGCGCGCGATACATCTCCCGCTCGTTTGGCATCGTTCGCGTATTGATCGCTCTCATGTTGAAAAGCGTACAACACGAGAACCGGAAGCGTCTACCGATTTTTGAGCGCGGAATTCAAGAAGTGGAGATTCTCGTTCGGAGTGGTTTTCGTGGATTTAAAACCGATGGATTGCAATCCATCGGCTTTGCTAGAGTTATTCGATGCGAATCCCGATCTGTTCATCCATTGTGCTGCGAACGAATGATCTCGCCCGCCTTGTTGCTTTCAAGGTCCAGCGCCCCGAGCGCCTTGGAGGCCGCCGCCCGAAGCACCAGATCGTTTTCCGTCAGCGTGAACTCGATCAGCCGCGCGACGACCTCGCGATCGCCGAGCAGGTTGCCGTTGCGCCGCGCCGCTTCGGCCAGCGAGCCGAACGCCGTGATGCGCTCGGGCTGCTCTCGGCCGCCGTCGAGCGCGTACTCGGCGAGGGCTTCCTGCCCTTCTGGCGCGGCGATCAGCGCGAGGGCCTTTGCAGACTCCACTCGCAAGACTTGCGAAGCGTGGCTTAACGCGCCGATGAACGCGTTCGTCGCGCGCGAAGCGTCATAGATTTCGAGATTGCTTTCCGAGATCAGCCGCAGCGCCTTGGCCGACTGAATCGCCAGATCGAGCGACATGTCCCGGTCGAGCATGGTCATGCCCAATGTCTGCGATGCACGATTGATCCGCGCTTCGACCTGTTCCTTGATTTTCTCCGGGTCGCCCAGATCGACCACGATTGCATCGAGCACTTCGACGCCCTGCGAATCGCGCGCCACCCGCGCCGCACGGCCGACCTCTCCCTCCCTGGCCACCAGCAAGATCGGAGTTGCCGCCGACTCGAACGCCTTGCGCAGTTCGGCGATTGCGGTCGGCGCATCGGGCTGGGCCACGTCACTGCCAAGCAGAATCAGATCGAACGCGGTCAAATTCGCGCCGCGGCCCGCCTCCATCGCCTCGTACAAGTTCGCACCGACGGCCGTCTCATAGCCGCCTGCGCGAAGCAGCGCCTGCAACTTGTTTCGCAATCCCTCGTCACTTTCGACCACCAGCGCCGACTGACGGCCTGATTGCATCAACGCCTCGGTCAACACCGCGACCACGTTGTCCGCGCCACTGAAGGGCGCCTTCGGCAAGGCCGCGGCCAGCGCCAGCGCCGCCTTGATCCGCACCTGGCGACTTGGGAACGACAGGCTCAGCACCAGCGGCTGCTTGATGTCTTCCGATCCAACCAATCCCGGCTCGCCGGCCGTGTCGCGCAGCGCCGAAATCGCTCCCAATGCGACGCCAACTTCGCGCCGTTCATACGCGCGGCCGAGCACCATGTGATTGTATTTCGCCCCGGCGGCGCGGCCGAAGTAAATCGAACGCGGGTAGTCCTCCGTCCGGGTCGAATCCTTGTTCGCCAGCGGATCGGGCTGATCGCTCTCCACGTCCAGCCCGAGCTTTGACTCACGGCGATAATTCGCCGCGAGCCAAAGGGCGATCGCGTCGTCCAGCCCCTGCTGGAGAATCAGTGCCTCTTCGGAGCAGCGCATCGCCATGATGTCCGCGAAGATCGCCCGCGGCACCGCAACATATCGCAGCGAATTCTCGCGCAGATACCACACGTTGGCATCGTCGCTTCGAGGATCTGCCTGCAGCGATTCGCTTCCCTCGTAATACAGGTCGCCCAGTTCGTAGAACAGCGGCCCCGGCTCGTTCGACCCGCCGGCGCCCAGCGACGCCAATGCCTGCTCGGCGGCACTCCGCACTTCCGCCCCGGCCTTGCTGTCGTTGGCCAGCTTGGCGAGATACGGCACGGCCTGCTTGTAGCCGATTTTTGAAAGCGATCGGATGATGATTCCCTTGACGACGTCGTCGCCCATGCCGAGGGCCTGAACCAGCGGGTTCAGCGCGTCGCGGCCGATCTGCGGGATCACCTGCATGATCGCCGGGTGCAGCCGGCTGCGGCCCGAATCCTGCAGGGCCTGGATCAAATGCGGAATTGCGTATTCGCCGGACGCCTTCAACCGGTTCGTCGCGTTGTAGGCCATCCGCGGCGGGCCGGCGAGCTTGTTGATGTTCGTGACGATTTCGTACGGGTCCTTGCGAAGCAGCTCCTCGCCCTCTGCGAGTAGCTTCAAAAAGCCCTTGGCCGATTCGCCGACCTCGGTGTTGTTGATGAGCTTCAGCAGGGTGTCCTGCCGGTTGGGATTCTGGCGAATCAGCTCCACCAGTGCCACTGGATCGGCATTAGACTCGATCAGCGCCTTGAAGTTTGCGTCGGCGTAGTTGAACCGCCCCACGACGGCCATGTGAAGGCCGTCCTCGGCCAGCATTTGCTGGCGTCTCCCGGTCTTGAGCTTTTCCAAAATCGCCTTGGCCGGAGCAGGCGCGTCCTCGCGCTCGGCCCACTGCTCGAATCGCAGCGTGCCCGGCGTGCGGTCCGCCATGAGGGCGAGCCGCAATTCGGACAGGTTGAACGCGGTAATTGAGTCGACGACCGTCGCCGCGGCGTCCATCTCGCCGCGCTCCACCGCGCGAATGAGGGCGTTCCATGCCTCCCACGCCTTGTCATTCTGGCCGACCATGTCTTCGGTCAGCTCTTGCGCGCGCGTGACGGACGGCGCTGCCAGCATGAGCGATGCCGCGAGGGCGAAGAGGATGAGCGGACGGATAACAGGCATGATGTCCATCGAGAAGAACCTCCGAAACCATCTTCGGACGAAAACCGGGGGAACTAACGCACGTTGTACAGGCAGGTTACGTCTTGAATATCCCCAGCGTCCCAAGGCATGGCATGATCGTCGGACGCCCCCGCTCGGCGGGAACGTCGCTCGAAGAACTTCAATATAATGAAGTTAGAAACCAGCGTCAATCATTTCTGCCACAACCGAAACGTCCCAAAACGCCCCCGCCGGGAAACCCACCGATCGCATCCGTCGGCATTCGTGCAAAAGGCTGCGCGCTTACGTCTTTCCAAGCTTGATCTCCGCCGCCGCCAGCTTCCTGATCTCCTGCAAATCCGCCAGATACTTATCGGTGTAGCGGGGATCAACGCCGTGGCAGACCCGCGTGGCGGTCTCGCCGATTCGCCGGTAGTCCGGGTCCTGGGTCATCGCCGCAAACTCCTCGGAGAGCGTCACCAGCCGGAGTAGGTGCCGAAGAATCAGGCCTTCCTGCTTGGTCAGCTCGCGATTTCGCACCAAGCGGTAGAACTCACAATCCTCAAAAACATCCCCGCCAATCTGCTTGGGCTGCACGAAGATCGGCTCGGGCGCCGCCAGTTTCGCCTCGAACGCGATCTTCAACATCTCCGGAAAGTTCGGGGGGCGATTGCGCGACACGCCGTCCCACCACGGGTCGTCTTCCGGACGCGAATCATCAAAGTCGTTCTCCGAACCGTCGCCCTCCTTCGAGGGAACGCGTGCCAGCACGACGCCCATGGAGATCATCAGCGGCAGCATGATCTCGCGCTCCAGCGGTCCCGGCTCGCGCTCGGGCAGCCGGACCTTGCGCAGGATCACCGGCGGCAGTTCCAGCACCGATTCGAGCACGATGAGTTTCTCCGCGTAGTCCGCGTAGTTCAACTGCCCGACCAGATACATGCCATACAGCGGATCGACGCCGCGGAAATTAAGCAGCCGGAAAATGCTCTCGTGGAGTGTCACATGCTCGCCATCCTCGGAGCGCTCCAGATATCCCAGCGAGGCGAGGTTTCCGACCATGTGGTCGAGCTGCTTCTGAAACGCCTCGATGTGCCCCGCGTCGTTGAACCGATGCGCCACGAACTCGCGCGTCTCCCGCAGCGTGCCGGTCTTGGTCAGCAGGTAAATCAGCACCGAATACGGGATCATCGACCGGCTGAAGAGCTTGGCCGGCCCCGCCTCGATGAGCTGCTTGAGATGCCCCTGCATCCAGTATTGCTCGGTCTTGCGCCGCGAGGGGCGCTTGCGCTCCAGCTCCTTGCGGGCCTTCATGATGCCCAGGTCCTTCGAGCGCGGATCAAGCTGATCGTACTTCTGCTTCCACTTGTGGATCTTGACGTCGTCCTCGTGTGCCAGCGCGAAAACATAGCCGTGCGTGTCGAATTGAGGGCGGCCCGCCCGCCCGAAGATCTGGTGCGCCGCGGCCGAGGGAATGAGCTTTTTCTCGCCCGGCTTCCCTTTGAGCAACGTACTCATCACCACCGACCGCGCGGGCAAATTGATGCCGGCCGCCAGGGTCTCTGTGCAGATGACGAAGGGCACGAGCTTCTGCTGAAACAGCTCCTCGACGACTTCCTTGTGCTTGGGCAGTACGCCGGCGTGATGAACGCCGACGCCGCGAATCAGCATCTGACGCAGTTTCGGCCCGACGCCCTCCTTGAAATCCTCGATGCGCTCTTCAAGCAGTGCCTCGATCTTTTTTCGCGTCTCGGCGCTGATGACGGAAAGTCCCTTGAGTTTCTCGGCCGTCTCCCAGCATTCGTCGCGATTGAAACAGAATACCAGCGCCGGCGAGCGGTTCGTCGCATCGTCGCTCGTCGCCATCGAGGCAAGCTGATCGGTCAGCAACTTGTCCTCCACCCAGACGAACTCCAGCGGCACGCGCCGCTCGTTGGAGAGCACGACGCGAACCGTGCGGCCATGTGAAGTCCGCAACCAGTTGGCGAACTCGTTCGGATTGCCCACGGTCGCGGAGAGCAGCAGGACGCGGACGTGTTTCGGGAGCAGGACCAGCGACAGCTCCCACACGATTCCCCGCTCCGCGTCGTTAAACGAGTGAAACTCGTCCATGACCACGGCATCGACGTGCTGCATGTCCGCCAGGCCGGGGTCGGTCGATAGCAGATGATTCAGCAGAATTTCGGCGACGACGACCCGCACCAACGCATCCGGATTGACTCGCCGATTGCCGGTAATCAAGCCGATGTCCTCGCGCGAGAACCCCCACGACTCCGCCAGCGCCTGCAACTCGCGAAATTTTTGGTCGGTCAGCGCGATCAGCGGCGTCGTGTAATACATCCGCCGCCGCGTGTGCAGCGCTTCAAAGACCGCGGCCTCGGCGATGAGCGTCTTGCCCATGCCGGTCGGCGCGCAGACCATCACTCCGCCCGGCTCGGCGAACCACGCGAGCAGGGCTTCTTCCTGATAGGCGTAGAGATCGAAGGAGAGGGAGTCGAGAAATTTGCCGCAGATTTCGTCACGGGTCATGAAGACATGTTACCGGCGCTTGGCTGAGTCTCGAAGTCCAAAAACCAATCCTGTTAGCGCAAAACATCTGCGAGTTCCCTGCCGGCAGAAGTAACATTGTCCCATGCATTCCGCATGACACGCCGACCCGCCGCAAACCAGTAATTCGTGTAGTCTTCGAGGTGTGGCACATGCGTATGGCCCATCACAATCAGATTTATGTATTCACCCTTACACTTATTGCAATCATCGTCTTTCTCCTTCGTTTTCAGCCCGTTCTTCGAAGGAGCCCAGATCGTTCTGACTCGATGATACGCAAAGACCTCGAGCGCCTTATTCCCGATCCAATCTTGACCATCCAAATAATCTGCCCTCGGCAAGTCGAGCATGACTTGCTTCACATACTCGATTCCCTTGAGCGAATCGCGTGCTCCGTGAACCTGAACCTTCGTTGCCAAATACTCACGAGTGCTTTGGAACCCACCCGAATTGCGCCACAATTTGGTGGCCGCAACCTCGCTTCCATCCCAAAACCCTCTGGGCCGCTCTTCATGTCGCTTCCAAGTCTGAAAATTATTATAAGGATCAAACGCGTGTCCGTGTTCATAGCGTATGCAATCGTTCTGACCCACGCAGCGGTGATATTCACTACGGCTCACCAATTGATCGTCCAAATCTACCCAATCAACCGTTGCAACTTTGCGATCAAACACACTCAGCGATTCCCACTGCCGTCGATTCAAGTAATACCGATACAGGAATCTGTTTTGCTCGCAATCGTGATTACCGCGGATGTAGTCCTTGGAATCTAATACGGTCCAGTAATTCGTTAATTCACCATACTGTTGCTTTATAGCTTCGATCAGCGCATTTTCGCTTACGAAATCAATGGCGGACGGATGATTCTCTGGGGCGGGATAACATTGCAAACTGACCTGACTTCTCCATGTCTTATCGATAACGCCCCAACGGTCGCAATACGCATCATAGAGTAAACCAGGCACATACTTCTTGAGGCCCGACGGTGTTTCCAGGCGAAGCTTATCGACACAATCCAGATAGACTGCCTGCGCATCCCATACTTCATACAAATCACCAAGTTGAATCACGCGCATCTTGTTCGAGGCAGCCCAGTCCAACAGGTCTTTCAGGGGTCCGGCCAGTGAACATCTTCCCTTCTTCTCGGATTCATAAATAAACTTGTCATGAATGCTACCCCTAAAAAGTGGGATGTGACAGTCAGGGAGAAACAGGATCGTCTCGCCAGGCTCTGTAAAAGAGAACTCCCCAGGTTCGCCCGGTGCTCGGTACGATGCCAGAATCACGATCGAAGGATGCAGCATAGCACGCAATTTGTTTTCGATTCTAGTGGGACCTCGTCTCAGGCAATCGCCGACCCCGTTTGTCCTTCGATCGGTTAGCTTATTCCAATACACGTATTGATTACAGTCGGCTGGCTTCCACGAGCATAGTGCGATTTGATTGTCGCAGACCAATCCAAATGTCGTAAGGTTGCCGGTCCACGATCCGATGTTCATGTATACTTTAACGTGTGGATTAGCGGTATTGTGAGCGCATCCGTCGCTATGTGGATTGCGCTTGGCCGCCAAGCGTGAAATATGGGGGCTTGTCGGAGTATCCAGGGCGCGATCAGGGACGGCAGTCGAGCCATTACCCGAAACAGCCTTCGACGCGGTTGGACTCTTTGTCTTCGGAACCCAGACTTTATTGCCCGAGGTCAGAATGTAATTGTCGCCGTCTCGGGTCTCTTCGAGGTTTGTAAGATAGTGCTTCAGATAATAGTTGATTTCGCGCGGTTCCCGTGTACCCCAGTTGTACTCCGCCAGTTGAGACCAGGTCCAGCCAGCCTGGCTGGCGATGCTTTCAAGCGTGTCGCCCTTCTTGACCGTGTACCACTCTCCGGGCGACCCGTTGGCGGCAGGGATTCCATGGGGGGCCGACGGCCAATTCGTGTATTCAATTCTCGGCTTTTTCATCCGAGCCATTTCAACCCCCGTGTGCATCTCTGAGAGCGCTCGACGTGGCGCTATCCGGCTCGCCTGTCGCGTCCAGTCCGTTCCGCATTTGAAATTCTCGAATGGCCTCCTGAGTCATTTCGTCAAGCTTTCCATTAATCTGCACGTATCCCCATCCGAGATTGAACAGCCGGTGCTGAATGCCGCGAATGGTGTCCAACGGTTCCAGCGCGCCCAAAACGAAATGATAATACATCTCATATCCGGGGGAGCCGACCGCGATTCGCAGCGATCGCGCATTTCCAGGAATAGGCACGTCTATCATCCCTTCGGCGTCGGTCACGCCTTCCAGAGCAGGTGATTTTTCGTCCACCCAGATTTGATAGGGTTTATCGACTCTGGGCTTGCCGGCCAGCATGACCTGAAGCCTGAATCGCGACGGCTCGCCTTTTCGCCTGAACTTGTGATGCTGATCCGTCGCTCCCGATTCTTCCTTCGGCCGCTTCTCCGGAACAAACACAGAGTCCTTTGCCATCAACACATTTGGGTTTCCGCGATGTTGAACTAGTTTGGCATTGGAGGGATGGTCCCAAATCGTGCGCCAAAAATGCCCTGTATCGCGGGCAATGCTCGACACACATTCCCCAGCCATGATCGTGCGGTAAGTTCCCGATCGAGCCGCCGGACCAGCGATGACCGGCTCCGTCGGCTGGCCCGTTGCAGTGGGAGGGGGCGCGGCGCCGCCGGTCGGTTGAGCATTCGCTGATTTCCATCTCTCCCATGCGGCCAGGTCGAGGCGCGGAAACGCTATCGCGCACGTTCCTGGTTTGGTGATGCCGTGAATGCGGGCCGTGCCTTTATCATCCAGTCCGCCACAAACCGGGTCCGGTCGATCGGGAATTCGAACACTGTATTGCTCGCCTATGACGGGCTGCTCAGCTTCATCCACCATTTCGATGGAGATGAAATGGGTCCCAGTTCCTACATTCACCGGCGATTCGCCCGGCGGCTGCTCGGCGGCTTGTGTATCGGCATACGCCGGCTCGGGCTCCGCCACTTCACTTATCAACGAAGCATGGCCAGACGCCGCTCCTCCCGGACCCCCGGCGCCTCCTCCACCCGCGTCGCCAATGAGAACCGTGAAACAGCCAACCGCAATCTGGTTGCCGGCGCAGACGGTCGGAGGACCCACCGGGTCCGCCACACGGGCGGCGGGCAAACCGCCGATCCACACGGTATTGCTGCCCTTGATGATCGTGCCGGTCGCGTGAGGAACGAGGGCGTTAAACATCGGGCAGGCGACCGTGTCTCCCTTGAGCGGGATTCCGCGGACCGCGACCGAGCCCCCGATTAGCACAGTAGGTTCGCCCGGGCCGGTAACGGGGCCCCCGTGAGCACAGATGTCACCAATCCTTGCGGCCGGCATCCCGGCACCCGGCGATGCGGCTCCCGGGACGGGACTGGGAGTTGGCGCCGGACCTTTGGCTGCTGCAAAGGCATCCCGAGCGTCTTCGAAATCGGTATAGGGATGGCCCTCTGAGTCGGCACCCCACGTGGTTGCATCGTCGGGGTCGGGGTGACCCTCGTAATAAGCGGCCATTTCAGAAGGGGAAGCCACCGATTCTCTCCGGTCAAAGGCGACTCTCTCGCGATATCTTACCGTCCCTAAGCCGGGGAATCGAGTTTTTTCCGTTGAGGAAATCGAGTTTTCGGAGCCGATCGACGGTGGTGGCACGGAGGCCGCCGCTTAACCCTCCATCGCCGTCACGTCCCCGCGGCCCACCAACCAGAACCGGTTTTTGCCTGCTTCCTTCGCTTGCAGCAGCGCACGATCGGCCGCTTCGAGCAAACCGGTTGTGGTTGTGGCCTGCCATGGAAAGTGGACCAGGCCGCCGCTGATGGTCAGGCAGCCCACGGCGTCGGGACCCAGCCGCCCGAATTTGTGCGTCTGGAGCGCCGTGCGGAAGCGCTGCAACACTTGCAGAACGCCCCTGGGCGGCGTCGATCCCATCGTGCGCGGCCCTTCGGGGTCCCAGAAGACCACGACGAACTCGTCGCCGCCATAGCGCGACACCAGATCGGTCTTGCGGCAGCACCCGGCGAACAGACGGCCGACCTCCACCAGAATCTCGTCTCCCGCGTCGTGCCCGTATTGATCGTTGTATTTCTTGAAGTCGTCGATATCGAATACCAGCAGCGAGAGCGTCATGCGCTCCTTGCGGGCGACGCCCAGCTTTTCCTTCAGAAACGCAAGCAGGTGCCGTCGATTCGGTAGCCCGGTCAGGTCGTCCGTCAGCGCCAGCTTCCGCCACCCGTCAGCCCGCCGCGCGCCTTCCAGCAGGCGCCCGAGCAGCGAACCGTAGTGCCGCAGCTTCTGTTTATCGTCCTCTGCGTAGGAATCGGCTCCCACTTTGGGGCCGACGCGAATCTGTCCCACGCGCTGCTCGCCCTCGACGATCATCTCCACCAGCACCGGTGCATCCGAGCGGGCGCTGCCGCGCCCGGCGCGGCCCATCTTCCCGTCGGCCGACACCGTCGCCCAGTCGGCATTGACCGCCTCGGCCACGAGTGCCGCCATCGCTGACAAGCGCTTGGCATCCGGCTTGGACAACCGCGGCAACAGCTCGGCCAGCCGCGTCAATTCTTCGATCGACGGCAACGGGCCGCCGGTGTTGTTCGACTCGATCAGATGCCGCTGCGTCGCCCGCGTCGCAACGCGCAAGGCCCGCTCCAGCTCCAGCGGCTCCGGCGGAAAAATCACGTAGTCGTCGGCCCCGTGCTCCAGCAGTTTCCGTCCCACGAACTCATAGACCGGCTCGCAGCAGAAAATCACCGGCACCTTCGGCCCGGCCGCGTTCTTGATCGCCGCGACAGCCGCCTCGATGTTCCGGCAGCCACGATCGTGCCCCAGCAGCACCGCCTGCGTCTTGGCCCGCGGAATCTCCGCGATGCCCGCCAGGTAACTCCGCACGCCGCTGATCGGCCGCGGCGCGAAGCAATCGCGCACAACCGGCCCCAGGCGATCCAGATCGTGAATGATCAACAGCCGCGGATCGCGACCCGAGCCGTTTGTCGCGGGAGCGGTGCTCATTCCGGCTCCTCGCGGCGCAAGGCTTCGACCGCGCTGTCGTGGAGCAACGCATCCAGCTCCTCCGGCGTGATCGCGGATTCGTATTCGAGCGGTCCGGTCGGAATTACCGGGGGCGGCGATGGACTCGGAGCGCCGCGACCCGGCGGCAGCCGCCGACTCGACACGGGCTGCGCCCCGCCCATCCGCTGCCGCACCGCTTCGTGCAATGACGGCTCACCGCTGACAAAATCCGGCCCGCCGTCCGTCGAGAGCCGCGACGTCGGCGGAAAGCTGCCCGCCTGCGGAATCGCCGACGCATCAATGCTTCGCTCTTCGATATCCCGCGGGAGATCGACCGAATCCAGCTCGTCCGCTTCGACCTGAAGGGCCTCGCCAAAGTCACCCGGCGGCCAGACATGCGTTTCTTCAACTGACTCGTCCGCGTCAGTTTCGATGGCAGGCTCGCCGGCGGGCGGCTGAACAACGGCCCCGGCATCGGTCTCCACGGGCGCCTGCCACTCGACGACCTCCGCCACATCGGCCACGTCCGCGGTCACGGCGGACCGAATCCCCAGGGCTGCGTCCGTGATCTCGGTCAATGTCGCGGTTTCAAACTTGCCCTTCGCGCCGTTCAAACGCTCGGCGGCGCCGTCCAGCATCGCCACCGTTACGCGCAAATGCGGGTGGTAACGCGGCGCGAGTTGCAGAAACTGCATCTCCTCCTCGTCAAGAATCCGCACATCGACGATCAGCCGGTCGGGAAGGTTGCCGGTGGAAAGCTGGCCCATCGCCGAATAGACATCGGGCACCCACGACACCTGCGTGCCCTGCGACATGATCAGCTCGCCGCACTCGCTGATGGCTGCGTCGTTCCCGTCAAAGACGATCAGCATCGACGGACGTTGCTTGTTCGGGCTGCCTGCCATCTCAGCGATCCCCACTGACGATCAGAGCCTTGATCGTGGCGCGCCGGAAAAAGCGTTCGTCGCCTGTTCCTGGCGGCTGCCTTTCGTCAACAGCCCAACTCGGCCGGCACTCCACCCTCGGACGCCTGGCGCTGTGCCGCTTTCTGATTATACCGCGTTCCAATCAATTGGGGATATGCAGGCCGAGCGCGTGGCCGCATACGCTCCACCGCTCACGCATTCGCCACCGCCAAGCCGATACGATTAA
>DATMEE010000273.1:0-3111 GCA_035557035.1 Phycisphaerae bacterium | reverse complement strand
ACTGGCGGCGTCACGGCGCGGGCACATCTCGTATCTGAATTACGCGATGCCTTTGCTCCGTGGGTTGCTGAAATATCGGCCTCCCCGCATTCGTCTGGAAGTAGACGGCGCACGGGCCTTTGAAGGTCACGGGCAGCTCATCATCGGGAACATCGCCCGGTATGCGTTCGGCATGCGCATCGCGCAGGAGGCGGTGGCGTCCGACGGGATCTTCGATGCCTGTATCTTCGAGTATCGGCATCGGATGACACTATTCTGGCACGTCATGACGGCGTTGTCGGGCCAGCATGCGGGGCTGCCGGGCGTTCACGCGTTTCGCGGGCGGCACTTTCGGGTTGAGTCCGATGGCCCGGCCCCGGTTCAACTCGACGGCGACCCCGCCGGGACGACGCCGATCGAGATTTCGGTGCAGACGCACAAGGCCACGTTCCTGATTCCACCGGAATGAACTTGAGCGATCGGCACGGAACTATTCTTTTGCGGGATAGTGAATCGACAGTCTGCCGGTTGTCCGATCCACTGACTTTTCAACCGTCTTTCCATCAAAAAAAGTCACCTTGATCTTGACCGACCCGTCCGGCTTTGCGCCGCCGAGTCCGAAATAGGCGTGCGGCGCGTCGGCGGACTGGTAACTGCCTCCGCCGGTGATCCAGCGGCGCTGCGTGCCCGTTGGTGCCACCAATTCGACACGGCTTCCGTAGGCGCGGGGGTTGCCGCGCGGGCCGACCAGTTCGACCGCCAGCCGCTCCCGCTTCGGCGCATCGTTGCGAAAAACGTGGACCGGCCCGTTCAGCGTCGTCATCACGATGTCCACGTCGCCGTCGTTGTCGATGTCACCGAACGCGACGGATCGGCCGTGGAACTTCTTCGTGAACATCTCGCCGCAATCGGTGACACGCTCGAAGCGTTTCTCCTTTCGCTCGTACATCGACACGTTTTGCCCCCATTCGGTGTCCATCTGATGGGTTGCGGTTTCGGGGTAAACGTGGCCGCTGGCGGTGAACAGGTCTTCGTCGCCGTCGAGGTCGAAATCGTAAAATCCGCACCCCCACGAGAGGAACGGGCGGCTGACGATGCCGAGGCCGAACTGGGCGGTGCGATCATCGAAGAACCCGTCGCCGAGATTCAGGTGAAGCGTGTTCGTGTCGCTTGAGAAATTCGTCGAGAAGAGATCGGGCGCGCCGTTGCCGTCGACATCGCCCAGCGCGATGCCCATCGTCGCTTGCGTGGTTCCCTCGTAATTGGCCGCGACGCCCGCCTGAACGCCCAGCTCCTCAAACTTCAATTTGCCGAGATTGTGAAAGAGGTAATTCTCGGTGGAGTCGTTTCCGACGAAGATGTCGAGCTTGCCGTCGTTGTCGTAGTCGAACATGCGCACGCCGAGGCCGTAGCCCGGCGTGTTTTCGACGATGCCGGCTTCGCGGGTGATGTCACGAAACCGACCGCCGCCGACGTTCTCATAAAGGATGTCCATCTCTGGCGCCAATCCGGACGGCCCGGCCATGACCGGCACGCCCTTGAACGTCTTGCCGGCTCGATCAGGGAGATTTTTCGGATCGAACGCGAGGTAATTGGCGACGTAGAGGTCAAGATCGCCGTCCAGGTCGAGATCGCCGAATGCGGCGCTGCTGCTCCAGCGGTTGTCGCGGATACCGGCCTTTTCAGTCATGTCGACAAAACGTCCCGTGCCATCGGCGCCAGCATTGCGAAGCAGCACGTCCTGTCCGAAGCAGGTGACATAAATATCGTCCCAGCCATCCGAGTCCACGTCGCCTATCGCGATGCCCATGGCCCATCGCTTGACGTCAATTCCCGCTTTCGCGGTGACATCCTCGAACGTGCCGTTTCCGCGATTGGCGTAGAGGCGAGAGCCGGGACCCTGCTCCGGGGCGTCCATCGTCGCCCCGTTGGCAAAAAACACATCGAGATCGCCATCTTTGTCAAAATCGAAAAGCGCCACGCCGCCGCCGTTCACTTCAAGAATTTCACGCGACGGCATCCGGCCGCAGATCATCTTGAAGTCGATGCCGGATTCCCTGGTGAAATCGGTGAAACGAATCTCCGATGCGATGGCCGAATAGGGAAATCCCATCGACAGAACCAGCGCTGCGATTCTTTTGTAAAGACTCATGGGCTCACGCGGGCGGGTTGGGAGGCGGGTCCGCCCATCGGTGGCGGCGGGGTGGGGTGCATTTTCTCATAAATGGATTTGTGCATTTCGCGTGCCCACTTCGCTTTCGACTTGTCGCCAAGTCGCTCGAACACGCGAGAGAGCTTGAAGTACGCCTCGTATGCGTCATCGCGTAGCTTGACGGCCTTTAGCAGTTCATCCCGGGCTTTTTCCAACTCATTGCGGCGAATGTGGATATCCCCCATCCGCGCCCGCGCTTTCCCCTCGACGCGAGCGTCTTTCGTCGCGATCGCCAGTTCGATCGTGCGACGAAACCGCGCGGCCGCCGCTTCCAAGTCATCCGCTTCATACTCAATCAAGCCGATCGCAAAATGAGCATCTGAATAGTCGGGTTTGGCCTCCAGATAAGCCTCGAACTGTTCTCGTGCAGCGGCGGCTTCGCCGAGATAGTACAGGCACCATCCGTAAAACGGCCGGAAGGCGAGGTCACGGGGGTCCAGCGCCACGGCCCTTGCGAAATACCGCTTGGCAAGGCCGTAGCGCTGCTCTTCGTGGTAGGTCAGCCCGAGCATGAACTCGGCCCTGGCCCAGGTCGGGTGGTCGACCACCAGGCGTTCGAGGCGGACCCTGGCGGCGGGGAACTCTTTCCCCCTGATCAGCCGTAGGCATTCGGCCAGCTCCTGGGCGGCCGGCCGGGGGGCTGGACTCGTCGGATTCGGTGGATTTTGAAGGGCGGCGACAGCCGCTACCAGCGGAAAAACGAGGTTCAGAAAGTAGATGTCCATACTCAGGAGGCCGATTATAAGGTTGATCGGCCGAGCTGAAACGGCCCACGAAAATTGCTGATTCCCGATTTTTGTGATGACTTCCAACGGCTCGACATGTTATACTGGACGTTCGGATTTCCATCCGCGGGAATTCGGCGAGCCAGATATCTGGGAAGGCGAAGTCGGCCGAGTTGATTGATCTGCTCGTCCAGC
>DATMEE010000272.1:0-2107 GCA_035557035.1 Phycisphaerae bacterium | reverse complement strand
TGATGAACACCCGTGGATCGCCGAACGCGGCGCCGGCCTCGCGGCGTGCCGAATCGATGGCATCGCCCAGCTCCGTCTCGGACTTCACCACGCGCATGCCCTTGCCGCCACCGCCTGCGGCCGCCTTAACGAGGATCGGGTAGCCGATTTCGGCGGCTCGGATTCGCACGGTGTCGATCGCCGCCCGGACTGAAGTCCGTGGCTCTTCGACGGCACTGAACGTCGCCCCGGGCACGACGGGAACGCCGGCGGCGGCGAATTTCTCCTTGGCGATGATCTTGTCGCCCATGTCGCGAATGACGGCGGGAGATGGGCCGACAAAGGTGATGCCCGCATCCTGGCACGTCTGGGCGAAGTCCTCGTTTTCCGAGAGGAAGCCGAAGCCGGGATGAATCGCGTCGACGCCATGCCGCCGCGCGACATCGATGATCTTATCGATGCGAAGATACGTCTCAGCGGAAGTGGAGCCATCCAGCGGGTAAGCCTCGTCGGCCGATGCCACGTGCAGCGCCCCGCGGTCCGGTTCGGAGTAGACCGCAACCGCTGTGACACCCATTTGCTGAAGCGTCTGCGAGATGCGCACGGCGATTTCGCCGCGATTGGCGATGAGCACTTTACGGAACATGAAGGGTGTTCTAACCGAAGTGGCGAGCGTCCATCAACTTTTCATGACGGCCTGTTCGCGCGACAAATTCACCCGCGCGGCTGCCTCATATTTCTCTCGAAACGGCGTTGTCTGGTAAATAAACGGCCGGGCGAGGAATCTCTCAATGAAACTGCGGCGGCCCTCCTGAAACTGAGCGTCGTTGAAATCGGTGTATTCCGATCGAAGGCGCCTGCCGTTCTCCTGAAACTGGTCGCGGGAAACAGCCAGCATCGCAAGATCGACGTCGGCCGTGAGCTGCGCGTCTGGATTGGACGCGGGGCCGTCATGCCGGGTGGCCAGGATCATTTCGGCGACACCCGAGGCGAAGCCCTTTTCGGAGCGCAACGCGGTCAGAAAGGCTCGGGCAACGTCGGCACTGAGAATCTCATTGTCTTCGCGGCCTGCGACAAAGACACAATCGTGAAGCCAGATCGCGAATTCGACTGCGTCGGCCGAGCGCACGAGCGATCGATCCTCGTCAAAGATCGACAACAGGTCGCGCACATGTGTCAGGTTGTGATAGGCCCGGGGCGGATGATCATACAAGGCAGTGAGGCATCGGAAGAGCGCAGGTGCATTGCCTGTTTGCACGGGTCCGATGCGGCCGCAAAGTTCCAGCCATCTGTTTTCCAAAGCGTCAGGGGACGTGTTCAGGCTCCTCCGGAGGCGTCGGTCCAGTTCGGCGGGCGCTTTTCCAGGAAAGACTTCAGTCCGTCCTGGCCTTCAGCGGAAATCCGCCGCCGTGAGATGCGTTTGACGGTCAGCCGCTGTTTTGCATCCCAGCTTCGGCGCTCCTGCACGTCCGCAAGCACGCGCTTGCACTCGGCGAGGGCTTCGGGTCCGTTGCCCATCAGGGTCTTGCACGTGTCAGCGATCCATCGGTCGAGAGCGGGCTCGTCCTCGGCGACGTGCGAAATCAATCCGAGGCGATGAGCTTCCGTTGCGTCAAAGCGCTCCGCGGTCAACGCGTATCGCCGCAGGGGACCCGCCCCGATCTTTTCCATGACGTAGGGCGAGATCACGGCCGGAAGAATACCGAGCTTTACTTCGCTCAGGCAGAATATCGCGGACTTCACCGCGGCCGCGATGTCGCACGCCGCCGCCAGGCCCACGCCGCCTCCGATGGCCGCGCCATGCACCCGGGCGATGACCGGTTTGGGGCACTCGCGGATCGCACGGAGCATGTTGGCCATGTCGGTGGCGTCCGCGATATTCTGGTCGAACGAGTAATCGACCATCCGTTTCATCCAGTTCACGTCGGCGCCGGCGCAGAAACTCTTGCCCTCGCCGCGAAGTACCACGGCGCGAACGTCTCCCCGCTCACTCACCTCGCGGAAGGCGTTCGTAATGTCTGAAATGACGACTTCGTTGAAGGCGTTGTGCAAGTCCGGCCGGCTGATCGTGATGGCAGCCATCCGATCCTCAACAACCGTTCGTACAAAATTGGTCACATCATGCTCC
>DATMEE010000271.1:0-3622 GCA_035557035.1 Phycisphaerae bacterium | reverse complement strand
AGATCGAAAACCGAGGCAACACTTGCACCCAATATGCCCTGCCAAAGGACGTGGGCGATTGACCATCGCCCACGTACCCGCCCACGTGGTGGGACGTTGTGTGTGCGGCCCTATAGATAGGGGCCGCCCACGTCCCAACGTCCTGCGGCCGGAAAGGAAGCCATGAAATCATCAACCGCCCACGTCCAGCAGCAACTACCGATCACGGTCCACGAGACACGAGCCGCAAGGATGCAGCGCCTATTGAGCGGCGATGTCGGCAGGGTCGTGAAGCGAGCCAGTGAGTACACGTTCACGCATCAGAGAGCGGCAGAGGCGACGGCCAAGGCCCGGCAAAGCCAGCGGGTCCTCCCGGACGGGCGGCCCGCGGGCGGCGCCAGCCGGTATCAGAGCACTTTTTTACACACACCACTCTAGGGGGGTGGGGGTAGTAGCCCCCCCAGCTTGCCATGATCGGTTTCGATAACGCCAAGTCGTTTGCGGCCATGATGCCCGAGCCGCCCGCCTACGACCAGGCTAGCGACGCCTGGATGTCGATGGCGCAGGCGCGAGCGATCAGCACGTTGTCGGAGTCGGGGTTTAACAAGCTCCGTCGGCGACTCGGCGAGAGGTTCGAGCATCGCGACCTGCAGGGCCATGTTTGGTTCTACGGCCCCTGCTGGCTCCCCGTTTGGTACATGGAAACGCACAAGTAACCGCGGCGACGCCGCAGGAGAAAACCAATGTCAGCGAAGATGGTTTTAGACGGCACAAGCACCGGCGCTGTGAAGGCGGTGGAGGCGTTGAACAAGGCGCTCGACGCGACCGGCAAAGAAGCGGAAGGCGCAGTTGCGCCAACGAAGAAGCTGCAGGAGGCCGCGGCACGTCTCGCGGCGCAGGCGGACCCGCAAGAGAAGTACAACCAGAAGATGAAGGCGCTCGTCGACGCCGTGAAGGGCGGCGGGCTCGCGATTGAAAAGGCGGAAACACTCGCCGCGAGGTATGGCAAGCAACTCGACAGTGTTGGCGACAAGGGCAAGTCGGCGTTCAGCGGCGTTGCCTCCAACCTTGCATCCATGGCGGCCGGTATGGTGAGCGCCACGGCGGTCGTGGGCGCGATCACGCAAGCGTTTCAGAAGGCGGAGGCGTCTGCCCAAAACGCTGCCGACGCCATCTTCGACTCGCTGGGCGCAGTTGGCGAACTTGGGCAGTTGGGACCTAAGGGACTGAATCAAGCGCTCAACATTCAGCGCGACCTTATCCAGAGCGGCACAGTGAAGCCGTCGAATCGAGCGCAGGCGGCGGAGATCGCCGCGAACATGGTCAATGCAGGGCTGAATGACGACCAGGTGAACCTGCTGGTGAAGGACCTGGGCGGCGCTGGCGGGTTGGTGAAGGCCGAGAACATGGACTCCGTCGGCGGCAATCTCAAAAGCCTGATGACGCAGTTTGGCGAGAAAGACATGCGTGCCGTGACCGCGCAGGTGCTCGTTGCCGCCAATAAGACCAAAGCCGACCTGGCTGTCACGTCGAACAATGTGCTGAAGTTCGGCGAACTCGCGGCTGCCAGTGGCATCGATCTTCGGGAATCAATGGCCGGCTACGTGGCGTCGGAGAAGTCGGCGGCGAGCCCTGAGGCGGCGGCCGAGATGCAGAAGAGTTTCTATTCGCAGGTCTATCGTCGTCAGTTGTCGACTGGGGACCTTGAGGGAACGCTCAATAAAATCCAAGCAGCGATTCCCAAGGGTGGCACGGCGTTCGACGTGCTTGGCGACGCCAACGCGGTTATCGGTTTCGAGGCGTTGATGAAGGATCGCGCCGGCCTTCGCGCCGATCTTAGCGACATTGCAGCGCCGCCCCCGGGAATGATTCGAGACTCCGCCCAATTGCTGGCGAACGTGAGCCCCGCTAATCGCGCTGCACAACTGAAGGCGCGGGCGTTGGGTCAATTGGCCGTTGCCGAAGATGATGCGTCGTCGGAGCGGGAACTACTCTTTGACGCTTACCGTGCTGAGTTGGACACCCGCGGCAAGGCTCGCGGCGAGTGGGCGATGACCACTTACGCTAGGAATGCGGACCTGGCCGCAGCTGATAAGGCGAATATTGAAGCCGATGCGTTTCGCGCCGAGATTACGCAAACCGGACTGACGGGGCAGCGGGTGTCGGACGACTTGCTGAAGGCGATGAAGGACTATCTGGGGCGCATCGCGGATAACACGGAGGACACTAAGAAAGAGATTCAAGAACTTAAGACTCAGCAACGAAGCCACTTCACCACCCGCCCCAACGAGCGATAGCCATGCAAACAATCACTTGGGCCGACGCGCTCACCCGCTACGTGGAAGGCCGCTTAATGACCGGCGCCGAGCTGGCGGCGCTATTCGACGGCATCGGCATCGAGTCGAGCGAGCGATTCGAGCCGACTCAAATCTACCCGGCCAACGAAGTCGACTGCATTCCGATTGCGGCGGCGAGGCTGGCGGCGAAGGCGGACGGCAGCCGGACGGAGTTCGATTGGATCTGGGATGCGTTGCAGCTTATCGAGGTCGCACGCGAATACGCCGGCGGACCGATCCCCGACGGGCTGCGAAAGTCGGCTATCGGGCTCGGCTTGGTGGCGGACCTGGCCGCCGGGCTGATTCGAGCTCGCATGATGACGCCGCTCGTGCCGATTGAGCGGCCGACTATGAACGCGGAACAGATCGAGGCGATGTTGCACGCTCATGCTGAGAAATCGACGCGCCAGGATCGACGCTCACGCGATGCGACGGCCGGGCGTGACAGTTGATACGTCAGACGGAGCGATGCGACAGATGCCCGCCTAGGGCCCGCCGGGATTGAACGGCGGTCAGTTCATTGACAACCTAACTCGTAGCCCGCTGGTGCTGGTAGCTCTCGCCAGCGGGCGTGAATGCTGAAGAATTGATGGAAATACCCCATTTGATGATCTAAGTCACCGGTAGATATTCGCTAGTCCCCTGTTTATGCTGCTGAAGCGATCTTCTCTTCACATTCGCAGGGACTTCTCTTATGCCGTTCAAGTTCTCGGACGCTCAGAAAAATGCGCTCCAGCGTTTCCTAGAGAGACGGAATCTAAAGGAGCGAACCATTGAGTTGCTCGGTGCCGCACTCGCGAGCAATTCGCTAAAGCGAGGCGACCTTACCCAAAACCAAAGCGCAACTTACGAAAAGCTCATCGACGACGTGGAAACGGCGATCAAGAAAAAGTGGCTTACCGAAGACGACCTTATTACTCTGCTCGACGAATCCGAATTGGCGGGTCGACAGCACATCTGCGTGTTCAGCATCCAGGCAAAATCTGCCGACGCAGTGCTAAGTGAAGTTCTGACGCCCGACTATCTAACCACCGATTTGCCGGTACTTGAAGATTTTTGGACTGTTCCAACTACGCCGACGGCGCGGTTGCTAAGGGCAACTAAGACGGAGGCCGTCGTCAAGATCGTTACAGATCGAAGGTACTGGCTTCGGGAAATCGACTTGAAGCGATCGACTACTGAGGAAGAATGGATTCATCGCTGGACTGAACGCGAGCGGTCTGCGATTTTGGTAAAATTCAGCAAGTCAACGAATCGCCTCCAGGTGAGAATACCCCCCAAGGAAAAGGCATCCCAATCTGAATCTG